>NZ_JADEXI010000321.1:0-5355 GCF_015207185.1 Microcystis sp. LEGE 08355
TTCTAGGTCTTTAGCTGTTAGTAAATCGTGTTTTAAGGCCGTATCCAAAAGATGGGTTAAGCGCTCTAAATTACGCACCAAAGAACCGAATCCAGTAAAGATTAACGGTGATTGCAGGGAGGCGGCATCACCGATGGCTAAAATGCGATCAAAGGAGACAATTCGATCTTTTTTTCCTGTGCTAAAATGCCCCGGTATATAACCAAAGGTGGGTTTTTTCCAAATTAATTTTTCTGGGTCACACTGTCGATATTCGGGCAAAATAGTAAAGAAATCTTCGTACATTTCCAACAGAGAACCGGGGTTATCTGGATGGACTTGATGATAGTGAAATAGATAAAAGGTTAATTCTTTTCCTTCCCCCGGAAATAATTCCCAAATTAATTGCCTACCTCTAGAAATATCGCCATGGGAATTTAAGACATCGCCATAGTGAGAATCCCACACCACCGGATCGAATCCTTCTACTACTGCCCCCACCGTCGGACAGACACTATCAAAGGCACGCACTCCGTTTAATTGCCAAGCAATGGGGGAGGCGGAACCCATAGCATCAATCAATAAACGGCCTTTTATCTGTTGAATTTCTCCACCATGATTAAGGGTGACAGTAACACTATTAGCAGTAATATCAGCCTTAATAAATTCCGTTTGATCGAGAATTTTACCGCCATGATCATGTATCTTTTTAGCGCAGGATTGCAGCAATTTGTCGGAATTAATGGCGATATTTAAAACCGTGGGAGTATGGAGAATTTTGGCTTTCAGATGGGGGGGATTATTGCCATCAAAAAACTTATTAAAGCCATCGATGTATTCTTGGAAGATTAATTCCTCGAATTCTTCGGCCGTAAATAGGCCTAAATTAATTAAACTTTGAAACTCCGATCGAGAGATATTCCATTCCCGATTCATCCGTCCGAAAGGTAGTCTTTCTACTAAGAGGACTCGATAACCTAATTTGGCCATCTGTGCCGCATGAATTGCCCCCAAGGCACCACCAATATAAATTAAGTCGTAGGTGATGGGATGATTATTTTCCTCGCTGCTAGAGAAAATTACCGGCTGCGGTTGTTGGGGATTTTTGGCACTGTCGCGCCAACGTTTTTCCCACCAATACAAACGTTCTAAGTCTGCCTCGCCTTGGGGCATTTTGCGGAAGTAGTGAACCGTTAGGGGATAGTCCGCTTCTAAATCTGTAAAAATTGAGTGATTTTTTTGATCGATATTTGGTATCGTGCTAAACTGCGGCGGAAAACGCTTTTGTAAAGCTCGATCGAGCTGCCGAGTCAGGGATGTTTCTTGATCATGCGATCGCTCACCCCAGCGGAAAACTTTTAAATAAGTAGTGCGTTGCAGCGTCCAGACAAAAATCGATAATTCGATCGCCTCCGATAAGCGCAATCTCACCCCGTTAGGTGTATTTGTCTTGACACCGCTTCTGGGTTGCCAATCGGATTGTAACCACTGACAAACGGCGATCGAGTCAGGAGTCGGAATTTCTCTGTAAAGTATTTCTCTCATCTTGATTTAGTTGTTAAACCCAAAAATCGTCTGATTACGCTAGACTACACAAAAAGTTTTCTGAAAAAAGTTTAAAAAACTTTACATACCTAGATTAATACACAGCCTACCCCATCTGATTATGAATTATCCCATCCCGACTACCCCCGAAGAAATTGCCGCCCTCCGACAGCGTCCCGTCGATGAGGAGATGATCGCTGCCGTGATTGCGGGAATTATTAGAATGGCCCGCGCTCAGGGTCAATCTCTCGATGATCTGACTGAAGAAATTCTCGCAGAAGACCCGATTTTAGATCAAGTGCAACGACGTTGGTTAAGTCAGCTTTTGACTAATGCTTGGCAAAATTTAGCTGGATGGGTGTAATTGAGCGATGGAATGGCTAACAATCACTCTCGCTAGTGTTTTGACCCTGTTAACTCCCGCAGGGGCAATTATTGATACGGTTTTAGCCCATACCCTTCGCTCTCAAGTCCAAAAAGTGGAACAATTATCCGTGAGGGTCGATAATACTCCCAATTATCAGGTTCTGCAAGGCAAAATCGATCGAGTTCGCATTTCTGCACGGGGAATTTATCCCCTTGCTGATGTTCGCATTGAGAAGATCGAGCTAGAAACTGAGCCAATTAGCCTCGATTTGCGGCGATTACAGCAAAAAAACAGCAGTTTAGCCGCCTCACTGCGCCGACCAGCTGCGGGAGCTTTGCATCTTGTCCTCACGGAAACTAATGTTAATCAAGCTTTACAATCGGCAGCGGTCAAAGAACAAATTCAGACCCTGATTAATAATCTGATTCCCTCTAGGGAAGAATTTGTTAGCACAAAATATCAACTTAGTCAAGCAAATTTTAATTTTCTTAATAATAATCGAGTCACCCTCAGCCTGCAGCTAGAGACACAACGGCCAGACGAACCAGCAGCCAGCCTCAATCTGAGCTTGGAAGTGGGATTTAAGCTAGTGCAGGGGCGAAAAATCGAGCTTATTGACCCCAAAGCCACTCTTAATGGTCGTCGCATCTCCTCGCGCCTTCTCAAGGGGTTTGCCGAGGGTATATCCACCCAGTTAGATTTAAAAAACTTCGAGAAACAAGGAATTATCGCCCGCCTTCTCCAATTGCAGATTGACGATGATAAGCTGAGTATAGCCGCCTTTGGCAGAATTGAACCTCGATCGGGGAACCCCAATTAAATTTAACGGTCAGAAAACAGGAGATATTTCAGTGATCAGTGATCAGTAATCAGTAATCAGTGAAAAGAAAACGGCAATTTCTCTTTCAGTGATCGGTAAAAAGTGAAAAGACACTGGGAAACTGCTATTTAATACTGCTCACTTAATACATACCAATAACTGATAACTAATAACTGATAACTGATAACTGATGACTGATAACTGATAACTGATAACTAATAACTGATAACTGATAACTGATAACTAATAACTAATAACTAATAACTGATAACTGATAACTGATAACTGAATTATGCCTAGTTCTCGCTCTAGTGATAAAATCTCTTTGCCTTGGATAATTGGTATCGGCCTCGCTTTATTTACTGCCGGTGGGGCCACTGCTTGGTTTGCCGTCCATCACCTATCTTCCCCCCAGAAAACTAGCGAAAACCCGATTGAATCTCCTACTCCGGCGCCGATAAGTCAATCACCAATTGTGGAACCGGTTTCTCCGGGTCCAGTGAAGACAAGTCCGACAGCAACTCCTGCAGCTATTCCTGTTAGGGAAACTCGACAGGTTTATTGGTTAAAAGTGACCGATACGGGTAATCAATTAGTCACCCAAGAAATTACCGTTCAAAAAGCGGATAGCGACGACCGAGAGTTAACAGCAGTATTGAAGATTCTATTAGCTGGTCCAAGTAATCCTCAGGACATGACTACTATTCCCCCCGGTACTAAATTACTGGATTTAAAAGTAGATAAAACGGGAATTAAGATTAATCTCTCGCGCGAGTTTGGCAATGATGATGGTCCTGATATGTTAATCGGTCGTTTGGCACAAATCATCTATACTACTACTACCGAGGATCCCAATGCCAAAGTCTGGATTCAAGTGGAAGGAAAACCCCTAGAATTATTAGGAGAAGGCCACGGTATTGAAGTTGTCCAACCGATGACTCGTAAGTTTTTTGAGGAGAATTATCAATTGTAAGTTTTCTGCGCTTTAAATTGTTGTTGCCATAGCGAATTGAGGTTAACTAGGGGGATTAGTGGGGGGGATAGGGAAAAAGAATTGGATAGGGAATTTTAATTCCTTCTTGCTGATAGCGTCGGTGTAGGAGTTTAATAAATTCGTGTTTAATGGTGAGGTGTTGAAAAAATTCTTCTTCTACCACCTTGAGATAAACCGTCAGCAGGATACTATAGTAATCGAATTTACGATAAAGGATCAAGGGTTGATAGTCACCGAGGTTAGGTTGCAATAACTGGGCAATTTCTTGCATGACTTCTAGGGTAACTTTTTCGACTTTTTCTAAGTCACTATCGTAACTAATGCCCACTTCCACGGGAACCAGTAGGGAGTGATCTGGTAAACTATAGTTACGGAAACTAGAAGAAATGATCTGAGCATTGGGAATGACCAAAAGATTATTGGTAATTTCTTCGATGACTGTGCATCTTAAATCCACATCTCGCACATAACCAGCTTCTCCCGTTCTCAGTTCAATATAATCTCCCGGTCTAACTTTTTTAGAAGTGATAATATTAATCCCCGACATTAAATTAGCTAGGGTATTTTGGAGAGCTAAACCGAGGGAGACACCCCCAATACCCAAGGCAGTAAGCAGGGGAGTTATAGAAATGCCAATCGAGCTTAGAATCAGCAAAAAACCGCAGCTAAAAATCAGAACTTTGGCGAGAAATTCAAATAGGGAAGTTAGGGAAGAAATGCCATCATCTCCCGTGGTATAAACTCGTAATATTTCCACGGATAATTGAGCAACAACCCAAGTAGCCGAAGCTAAAAAAGCTACTAGCAGAAATTTTTTGCTCAGGAGAATGAGGGAGGGAAAGAGGGGAAGATTAGGAAGGGAGAGGGCAATATTTAACCCCAAAAGTCCGAACCAAAGTATGCTTAATCCGCGAAGGGAGCGTAAAACCCCTTCCGAGAAACGCAGGTTTTTTTCTCTGGCAATCGATAAAAGTTGACTGACAACGCGCTTTTCTACGAGCCATCCCAACAGCAGGAAACTGAGGATGATGGTGATAGGTAGGATAATATAGGGCCAATCTTCCAGTCTGGTTAATAGGTTCATTGCTAGAGGGTTAGAAAAAGATGCAGTTTTGTCTTATATTATTCTCCATTTGCCTATCTCTAGCAGGGGCGGTGGAATTTTCGGGCAAAAAGTTGCAAAATGTAAAGAGAAACTCACCTTTCCTTCGGCGGCCTTCGTGAATAGTCAGTTATTTAAACCAAAATTCGGGCTTTATCGACTCTTAATGGTTATAATCATGGTTTTGTTGCTGATTAGCACCTTTTTAATCGCTTTTCATCTGGCTAAGATGTCGGATCCCTACATTAAAGAGGTGTTATCCCTACAAGGTAATGTCAGTCGCGGTTACGAAATCTTTCAGATTAACTGTGCTGCTTGTCACGGTCAGTTTGCTGATGGCATCGTCGGACCAAGTTTAGAGGACGTTTCCCATCGCAAATCGAGAATTAGTCTGATTGAACAGGTAATTAGCGGTAAAACCCCGCCGATGCCCAAATTTCAGCCTGATACTCAAGCTATGGCCGATTTATTGGTTTATTTAGAAAATCTTTCAAAAAACTGACTTGAAAGAGGGTGTAGGGTGTAGGGTGTGGGGTGTAGGGAAGGAA
>NZ_JADEXI010000322.1:0-5328 GCF_015207185.1 Microcystis sp. LEGE 08355
ACCCCACACCCTACCCCCACCGAAAAACTTTTTCAGCAGACCCTAATCTAAACTGATTCTAACCAGACGGCGGGGACTTGACTAGGGCGATCGGGTAATTGCATCCATCCCATTTCGCACAGACGAATTACCGAACTTAATTTTTCTACCAAAGCGGGATCGAAACGAATCCCGCTATAATTTTGACATCGTTCTAGGGCCTCTCCTAAATCTAGAGCTAGTCGATCGCCTCGCGGTTGAGTTAATTCCTGAAAATAGGCTGATAATCCTAAAATTCGCGACTCTAGGCTGATTTCTTCCCCTTTTAAGCCGTTGGGAACCCCGCTACCATCCCAGTATTCAAACTCATGGTAAATAATCTGCTGAATTGGGGCTAATTCGGGCATAGTGGCGAGTAATTGTGCGCCTAACACCGATCTATCCCGCCAAAATAACGCATTTGCTCCCTCTAACTGACTGGCACGCTGTCTAAAAACTTCGATCGGAGCCTCCGCTAGACCGATGCGGTATAATAAACCGGCTAATCGTAAGCGTCGTAATCTCAGGGTGGGTAAATCGAGCAATTGTCCCAACATTTCCGCTAAAGCGGCCACCTGTAGGGAAGCAAGGGGATTATCAATATCTCTTTCATCGACTTTTTGAGCCATTCTTAGAAAAGCTTGTAGTTTATTAGCGGCCAAATTTTTATTTAAACGGGATGCTTGTCCTTCTAAGTCGCTTAATTCTCGCGTTTGTCTGCTGACGGTGACTAACTGCTGTTGACTGGTTTGCAGATAGGTGACAATGCGAGAGACTACTCCCGTTAAATCCGTGGGAATGGGATTAATATTTTGACTAATTTCCTGCTGTTGTCTGCTTAAATCGGCCGCTAGACTGGGATTATAAGGATGCAGACGCTCAATTAAGATCCTAGCGGCTTTTTCGACTAAATCGCGATCGAATGTCCATAAACCGTAGAATTTTCGCTCCGTGTCTATTTGGGGTTGACTATCGGACCGGTATTCTTCTGGGGATAACTCATGACAGAGTACCATGGAGGCGTAATCGGGGGAAAGAATGATTAAATTCCATTCATTAACCAAACTATCGCTATTATCTAAGTTCACTAGCGAAACATTCTCTAAACTGCCGGTTTTATGCTCAGAAAAACCACTATCGGCCACGGCAGCGATCGCAATATGACGAGAAGAGCGAGCAATATCTAAATAGCGCTCAGCTTCCTGTAAATACCATTTTCCCTGTTGAAAGGTGACTAATACCAGTGGTTTATTTGTACTGTCTGGGCTGCTAGTTTGCAAGATATGATCTTCAAGCGCATGACAGAGGGCCACAAGGGTATTCTTAAAATAGACCCCGTAACTGCTGGGTAATCGTCCCGATGAAGCTCTTTTTAACTGTTGTAAGCTGGATTCTACGGTCATAAGTGGCAAGATTAGGGGTTGAGTGAGGGGAGACAGGAGAATAAATAAAAGCCATCTCCTGTCTCCTGTCTGCTGACGACCGGCTCCTGACTGCCTCAAAGGGGTTTATTCTACCACCCAGGGAGTGATGGCGGGAGTCCAATCAGCCAATTCTGCATCGCTAAACCAGAGACTAACTTCATCTCTGGCGGTATATGGACCATCGGACCCATGGATAAGATTGCGTCCGACACTAATGCCAAAATCACCGCGAATCGTACCAGGTTCAGCATTGAGGGGATTAGTGGCGCCAATAATTTTTCTAGCGGAGGCAATTACTCCGTCTCCTTGCCAAACCATAGCCACCACGGGGGAGGAGGTAATAAAATCGACCAAAGAATGGAAAAAGGGTCTTTCTTTATGAACAGCGTAGTGTTTTTCCGCTAATTCCCTAGAAACCTGCATCATTTTCAACCCAACCAGTGTAAAACCTTTAGCTTCAAAGCGTTGAATAATTTCCCCCACCAGATTGCGCTGCACACCGTCGGGTTTAATCATTAAGAAAGTGCGTTCCATACTGCCTCTTAAAATTTAGCCATAAATTGCGTCCGAAACCCATATTAACCCAGAATGGCATCCTAGAGAATGGCAGAATTTTCGCTTCAATTGCTGAGTTAGCTTGCTGTCCGATTTAGCTAGGGTTTGCGGCAAAAAGTTTTTCGTGGGGGCAGGGTGTGACCCCCCCTACCCCCCCGACATCGGGGGGGTGTAGGGTTTTACCGATTTTGGGGTAGTCAGTTACATAATTTTCAGGGAAAAAGTCCAGGAATTTTACCCCCGATCCCTCCAATGGTCGGCACTTTTTGAGGAAAAAAAGTCTAAAAGCCTTATCCAACAAGGTTTTTAGATTTATTCAGCAGCCCCTAATTATCCTAGTCGTTGATTCTGTTTTCGATTCTTATCCCCCAGAAAAAATATGGTAAAAAATGTCGTTTCTTTTCTTTTTGTTACCGTTGACAAAAATTATACAACCTCAGGGATAAAACTCATGATTGAAATTAATGATTATGGAAAAAATACTCTTATCTGGTTAAAATTTCCTCTATTTATGTTAAGGGAAGATGGTGAGCAAATTACTGAATCAAAGGAGAAGGGAGATGGAGTTTTATCCTTTGTACTAAAATTACCAATAGGCAGGTTAAATGCAGTACAGCTTATTAACAACTATAATTAATCTTCTATTAATATAACTTCGGTTGACGGAATTGATAAACATCAGCGATCACCTGTACCCAACCATTAGCAACAGATTCTAATAATCGATCGCCTTTTTCTTTACTTGCATTAGTAGCATCTCCCATCACTCCACTTTTAGTTAATTCCTTAGTTAACCAAGCAAAGGGTAATTTTCCCTCCATAGTTAACAAACTATTTTCTGGCAAACCTTGAGGATATTCTCGGACGGCCCGCTCAATTTTTACCTGTTCTGGCAGTAATGATAACATCATGCTAGTTTCCACATCTCCTGCATGAATACCGTATTCTAATTCATATTCCGAGAATAATTCAGCCGCATTGTGGGGAACTCGCCAAGTGAAAAAAGGAAATACTAAAAAATCGGGATATTGTTGATGAATATCCCTAGCAGCAATTTCCATAACTTGCGGTTGCCCGCCGTGGGAGTTCATTAATACTAACTTGCGAAAACCCGAACGATAGAGACTTTCAGCTATCTCTTGAATGAGGGTTAATAAGGTGGCTCCCGAGAGGGTAATCGTACCGGGAAAAGACCAATGTTCGTTAGATTTTCCGTAGTAGAGACAGGGTAAAGCGAAAGCGGCGATGTTTGTATCTAATTTCTCGAAAGCTTTGCCTAAAACCCCTAAACTAATGACAGCATCGACGGCAATAGGTAGATGGGGTCCGTGTTGTTCGATCGCACCGATGGGTTGAATAATTACCACATTTTCCTTATCTGGCATTGAATCTATATCTGTCCAAGTAAGATAGGGAAAATAACGATGTGGGGGAATAAAACCGTGCATCATAATTTTATTGGGGGTGAGGGATTATGGTTAGAGGAAAAATTACTGTTTATATTGTAATTTTATCACTAATTCTTGGCAAGGTGGCCAATCGTCAACTATCGAGATTGTGGAGAGCATCAAGAATATCTAGGCGGCCAGACGAGGAAAAAGAAAGAGTCGAAGCGGAGCGCATCGGAAATCAACCCTTGTCACCGAAAAACTTTTCTAAGAGATTCCCCCTGACAAAAGAAAAACCCACCTTTGTGACAAGGCCAAAGAATTTTGTGGACATCAAGAGTTGAGTCAGAAACTAGGAGCAGATTTTTATTTTGCTAATCCTTATCATTTTTGGTAAAGAGGATTAAACCCAGGGTAAGAGCATCTTAAATCCTTGACAAAATCAACTTTATTTGGTTTTCTTCCCCATACCCCACACCCCAACAAACTTTTTGCCGCAAACCCTATGTATCCCTAAAGTTTTATCTACCCTCTCCTGCTACAGATTGATAAAATCTTTCTAGACTTTCTACAGAGGTTCGATCGTTAAATACTGTATCGATATTCATTTTAGTATAATCTTTGATTGTTTGTCGCCATTGATTATCTAAACCTAAACGGATAGCAATTTCAATATAGTGATTTTTATCCGTAGCAATTGTCTCGGTTATGCCTAATTTTTTCAAGATAGCATAGGAATGTCTTCCGCGCATAAATTCCCCCGGACAGGTAACAACTGGAAGCTGACAGGCAATTGCTTCTAAGGTGGTATTTCCCCCCGACCAACTTAAGTTATCTAAATAGATGTCTGCTAATAGGTTAAGCTGAAAATAATCATTTTGTTCTAATTGTGGCATCATTACCCCGTAATCTTGCCAATTGAGTCCATACCTATTAAAAGCTTGACTTAACCTCGACTGAAAGCAATGGGTCACAAATTCGCTACGATGACAGATAAAAATAAAGTGGCTGTGGGGAACTTGTCGGGCAATTCTAGGAAAAATATCGTCATTTTCTGGCAGATATTTAAATAAACTCTGACAGTTTAAATAGATGATTTTATCCTCGGCTAATCCCATCTCTAAACGAGTTTTTCTCTGGGGAGGAAGCGAGGGTTTAGCATAGGCAATACCTAAATTGGATAAGCGAATTAATTTTTCACTGTAGTGATTATCTCCCTCCGTGGGTTCCATTAATTCACTGGAGATAAAATAATCAATTGTTGGTAATCCTGAGGTGATGGGATGGCCCCAAGTTACACATTGTACTGGAGCTAAACGTAATCCTGCTAGTTGGGTAGTGCGAGCATCCATACCAATATCTAAATAAACGAGAATATGTAACTGATTATCTAAAATATGTTGAGCAATTTTTTCCCCATTTACTAGATTATCAAACTGATAAAAATAATCACTTTGCTGTTGATATTCTCTCGTAAAATTATCGAAGGTGTTATTAATATCTATTCCATAACAGTAAATTTCAAATTGTTCTCGATTTCGCCACTGCAACCATCCTTGAAAGAGTTTCGCTACCGTGTGATGACGCAAGTGAGCAGAAATATAGCCAAGGCGGATTTTTCCCGTCGGTATGGTTAGGTTTTTCACCCAATCAGGAAAGTTAGCTGAGGTAATTTTATAAACTAATTTCCCATATTTTTTTTGTAGTTCTAAATCATTTTTACCTTGATATTGGAGATAAAAATTAGTTCTTAAACCAATACTTTTCCAAGCCTCTTGTTGTTGATGAGTAGTGGTTAAATCAAGATTAGACAAGATATTATCTAACTGTTTCTCGTAGTTTGATCGATATTGCATAATATCTGCTTGAGTTTTGTAAACTATCGGCATTAACCGCATTAATTCTAATTTCAAAGATAGGTGATCGGGAAGATACTCTAAAGC
>NZ_JADEXI010000323.1:0-5323 GCF_015207185.1 Microcystis sp. LEGE 08355
ATCCTGCCGAAGAGAGACAATTTCAAGAAGAGATTAGCACATTTAGTCAACCCGTACAGGAGGGAGTTATGCAAATTACTACCAGTTGGATGCGTCAAGGTATTGAACTAGGTATTGAACAAGGTATCGAACTAGGTATTGAACAAGGTATTGAACAAGGTATTGAACAAGGTATTGAACAAGGTATTGAACAAGGTATCGAACGCGAAAAGACATTGATTCTTCGTCAACTTAAACGCAAGTTAGGGGAGATTAATCCTTCATTGGAAACTAAAATTATGGAGTTAAGTATTGATGATGTCGAAGTATTAGGAGAAGCTTTATTCGATTTCTCTAACATTGAAGATTTAATCAATTGGTTAAATACTTTAACTGCCTAGCTTTGACGTTAGCGATCGCTTTTTTAACCTTCAGTCTTGAGAAAAGGGGTTTCTCCGAGAAACCCCTTTTCTGTGGGGTTTTTAGTGGAAAGAGAAAGGTTAACGCGGAAGGTATCCCCGTCGCCATCACCCACTAAAATTGTTATTGTGAGGAAGTAATTCAGAGATAAGCTTCAGTTATTAACGAATAAAATCAATCTGACAAATATTAAGAGGAACAATCGGTTCAAATTCTTTCCGGTCAGAAGTAACTAGAATTCCTTTTTCTTGATTGGCTAAAGTTAAAGCAAAACAATCAGCTAAAGAAATGCGTTTAATTACTGCTTTATATTTGCTTACTTGTCGCCAAAAATTGCCACTTAAATCAAAGCGAGTTTTTATGTTAATATTGCTTAATTCTTGAATTAGTTTTTCTGTTTCTGATTCTTCTATAAGTAGGGAGGCACAATTATTTGTAGGATGGGTTAGCGGTAGCGTAACCCATGCGGGCGTTGGGTTTCATACTTCAACCCAACCTACGTTCATCTTATATTTAATTCCACCCACCTACTTATCTCGATAAAAATTATAGTAAACTTCGCCAAGATTAATAACATGAATCATCTTGTTATTATTTTGATTAGTGATGGTTTCTCTAACAAGATCCGCTCCTGTTTCATTACGAAAAAAAGCAATTACAGCACAAGCATCTAAAATGATATTCATCTATTACTCTCCTCCCAATCAATTTCTGCTTGTTTTTGTTGGGCAAAATCTTCACTACTGTTAGGTGCATGAGCATATTTACCTTGTAATGATTTAATTAACTGTTGTATTTCTTCTTCTGATTTAGGTTTAATTTGAAGCAGAAAATTTTGATCAATTAACTCTCTGATTTGCAATAATTGTTCGTCAGAAAGATTAGCTAATGATTGAATTATTTGTTGACGTATTGCTGTAGAACTCATGATTATTACTTAGCTACAATTAAGTATAAAAAAAATTACTATGATTATAATATATCACAAAAATGCTGATTTGCCAGCAAATCTCTAAAATCAGGTAAAATTAAGCAAATTTCAGGGAAATTTTCATTCCTTTCGCGATCGCCCCATGGCGGAGTTGGGATTCCCCGATTTTTCGCTAAATTCAACTAACCCGATCCCTTTTTGTCAATTTTTGTCCACTTTTATCGATTTAATGTTCACTTTTGCTGAAGTTTTTTGTAAAGAAATTTTACAATTTAGATTTTATGCTTGACTTTTTCAGGAAGTAAGTATATGTCTGGATATTAACGAACCAAGTAGCAGGGTAGTGGCGATCGCATCGCTTCTAACTCTTATTAGCCGTCTAGGTTATGGATTTTACTCAAAGGCTCGCCAGCAGACAACTGGGAGCGCCTGAAGGGAAACCAGCCTTTAAGTCAATTGCAATCGGCTATTCACCATATCGGTTAGTTAACCTAATCTCAATCAATAAAATATTTTCACTTTTTCTGGAGTGATAAATTATGCTTAATAATCCCGGAGTTTTAGCATTTAGTGCGCCGACTTATACGCTGACTGAAAACGGAAGTCGTATAACTCAAGTCGTTGTAACTCGCACGGGGGGAAGTGATACAGAAGTCAGTGCGACGATTACGTTAAATAATGGTACAGCAACCGCAAACGATTATAGTAATACCCCCATTAAGGTTACGTTTGCTCATGGGGATAGTGCGCCTAAAATTATTACGATTCCGATTAAGGAAGATAGTCAGTTTGAAGCGGTGGAAACCCTTAACCTGTCCTTGACGAATCCGACTAATGGGGTGACGATTGGTACACAAAATACGGCAATTGTCAAGATCATTGATAATGATAATTTTGTCTTTAATAATACGGATATTCAACCGACGAAACTGGAGAAGTTGACGTTACCGATTCCCACAGCGTTGAAGCAGTATGAAACTCTCAGCAGCGAATTAGATAAGGCCAAGGTTAAATTAGACACGACGGAGGAACAGTTAAGGTTAGCTAATGATGATTATTCCTTTGCGAAGGAAACTTTTGAAGGGAGTCTCAGTAAGCAGAAGTTTTTAACGGAAAGTTTGCAGAATTTAGAAAATAAAAAGAAGGCTTTAACTTCTAGCTTTACTCAATCTAAAACACAAAATGAGCAAAAACAGAAGGATATTCAGAAGAGTATTGATGATGCTTATACTCGTTTCAATGCTGAAACGAATCCGGGTCTAAAAGATGGGATTCAGAAGGAGATTAATGGTTATCTGATTCAGATTGAGCAACAACAGAATTTACTGTCGATTGCGACGACTAAGTATAATCAGGAGTTGGCGGTTGTTATTTTCCAAATTGATGACTCAAATCAGGAGTTACAGGGACTTGAGAGTAATATTATTCCCAAGCAACTTGAGGATTTAGAGAAGAAAAATCAGGCTTTAGTGGATATTAAAACCGCTTGGGAAGGGAATAAGCAAGCTGTGACGGTTGCGGATAAGGCGCTGGGGGATTTGCTGACGGATTATGCTTTTCTCAAGACTCAGGATTATTCGTCTAAGTTTTTGCAGGATACGGTTGATGGTATTAAGCAAAAAATTGGTGCGCTTCAGGCTGATTTAACGGCTTTGAAGAGTGGAAATGGGTCTAATTCTGAGATTGCGGCGTTGGAAAAGGCGATTTTAGAGAAGCAGAAAATTGTGGGAGAGGTACAAGAGTATCAGAAAACGGTGTTAGCGGGTGAGTTGGAGTTTAAGCAGGAGTTGGAGACGAGAAAGGGGACTGCTGCGGACCATGAAGCATCGGTTAAGGTGGCTTTAGGGAATAATAATATTGAGGGTTATGTGAGTTTAAACAGTCAATTGGCTAACCAGTTGAAGGGTTTAACGACTGTTTGGGTGGATAATTTAGAGGATAATCATAATTTAACGATTAAGGTTTGGAATGGCTCTCAAGCTACGTCTCAGGAGTTTGATAGTTTGACGAGTTATATTGATGAGAATTTGGCGACTCCTTATGGGGATTATTATCTAAATGAGATTCAGTTAGATGAGGCGTTACAGATTCGGGAGTCAACGGTAAGACGGCGTGATGCTTTGGCGGATAGTGTTGATTTTGTGACGGATGCGCTGTTTTTGGCGAAGAAGCAGTTACAGGAGTATCAGGATTTAGCGAAGTTGGGTCAGCATTATTCAGATTTAACTAAGTATGAAAAACAATATGCAACCTTACAAGGAGTTAAAGAAAAATTAGCAAATAAAAAAGAACTGTTATCTTCTGGGAATATCGATCAATATAAACAGATAGGAATTGAAGTTATTAGCGTAGCAAATTTATTACAAAATAATTTTAAGGATAACCCTAATTATTTACAGACAAGCAATAGTTTAGACAAAGCAATTAAAAAGTATCAAGATTTAGCCAATCAAATAGAATATACTCCATATATTTTTAATCTAAGTTTTAACCAATATCTAAATCCAATTAACACATTATCAATTAATGAAAATCCTGATAATGCTTTGGTAGGTGATTTTAACGGAGATGGCAAGGATGATCTTTATTTTACTTGGCGAAGTAGCGGAAGAAATCGTCTTTATCTAAGTAATGGACAAGGTAATTTTAACCAATATTTAGATCCAATTAATACATTGTCAATCAATGAAAGTCCTGATAATACTTTAGTAGATGATTTTAATGGGGATGGCAAAGATGATGTTTATTTTATTTGGCGAGGTAGTGGAAGAAATCGACTTTATCTAAGTAATGGACAAGGCGGTTTTACTCAATATTTAGATCCCATTGTTACAGGAGCAATTAATGGACATGATAATTCTTTAGTAGGTGATTTTAATGGAGATGGCAAAGATGATGTCTATTTCTTTTGGAGAGGAATGGGGGTTAATCGACTTTATTTAAGTAATGGACAAGGCGGTTTTACTCAATATTTAGATCCCATTGCTACAGGAGCAATTAATGGACATGATAATTCTTTAGTAGGTGATTTTAATGGAGATGGAAAAGATGATGTCTATTTCTTTTGGAGAGGAATGGGGGTTAATCGACTTTATTTAAGTAATGGACAAGGCGGTTTTACTCAATATTTAGATCCCATTGCTACAGGAGCAATTAATGGACATGATAATTCTTTAGTAGGTGATTTTAATGGAGATGGAAAAGATGATGTCTATTTCTTTTGGAGAGGAATGGGGGTTAATCGACTTTATTTAAGTAATGGACAAGGCGGTTTTACTCAATATTTAGATCCCATTGCTACAGGAGCAATTAAAGGAAATACTACTACTTTAGTAGGTGATTTTAATGGAGATGGAAGAGATGATAATTTCTTTCATTGGAAAGCTTCAGGAGCAAATGGACTATATCTTAGTCCTCTTCCAATAATACATAATGAAGGAATTCAACTTTTAATCAATCAAAGTAATTTAACTGTTAATAATTATTTTGAATCTATTAATCCTAAATTAATAGATAAATTAGATAAAGAAATTACAAATAAAACTCAAGGTTTAGTGGTTCAGATTGACTTAACTAACGATCAACAAGAACAATGGATAGAAACCAATTTACAGAATTATGTCAAACAGCGACGGGATAGTATTATTCCTAATGATGTAAATGATAAAACGATCGCAAATCTCCAAACCCTCCGCCTAGAAGCCGCATACCTAACCCTACAGTCACAACAGAATCCAGACAAGGTACAGAATTATTTGCAGCAATATCAGTCTATATCAAATAAGAAAGAGCAAAGGTTACTATCTTGGCAAAATAGTGATAAACCGGATACTGATGGAACCTTTGACATCAAGCAGGGTTTTGATCCTCCGAGTTATGCAGTTAACAATAACAACTATAGATACGAAACAGGAGACTTTAATGGAGATGGCAAAACCGATTTAATTCATTTTGTTAATGATTCTTGGAATGCAAATAGTAATGGTTTTGTTA
>NZ_JADEXI010000324.1:0-5316 GCF_015207185.1 Microcystis sp. LEGE 08355
ACTAAAAACCGAGCGCCGATCACTAAAAAATGACTTTTGCCTCCGTTATTCGCAACATTGAAAAATCGCCCTTAACTGCCGAACTTATCCAAAAACTGGAGAAAAACGGCAATTTAACCCTAACTGGCCTTGCCCGCTTACCGAAAGGATTAATAAGCACAGCTTTCGCCCGTTGTCAAGGAAAAAATCTTTTAATTATTTGTGCCAATCTGGAAGAAGCAGCACGTTGGGCGGCACAATTAGAAGCGATGACGTGGAAAGGTGTTTTCTTTTATCCCACCTCGGAAGCTTGTCCCTACGAGACATTTAATCGGGAATCCGAGATGATTTGGGGACAGATGCAGGTATTATCGGCCCTTCGACGTAGCTCAGGACAAGCTCTAATCAGTCATCAAGATGCCGGAATTGCGATCGTTACCACCGAAAAGGCCCTGCAGCCCCATTTACCCCCTAGAGAGGTTTTCGAGCAATATAGCGATAATTTTGCGGTAGGAAGGGTTATAGAAGCCAAAAACCTCGATCTAACCCTAGCTAGATTAGGATATGAAAGGGTTCCACTGGTAGAAACCGAAGGGCAATGGAGTCGTCGCGGCGATATCGTTGATATTTTCCCAGTTTCGGCCGAATTACCAGTCAGGTTAGAATTTTTCGGCGATGAATTGGAAAAATTGCGAGAATTTGACCCTGCAACCCAAAGATCGCTGGATTATATCCCCAATCTGCTTCTTACTCCCACTAGCTTTGCGGCGATCATTGCCCCTTCTCTTCCCCCGACAGTGGCCGATTATCTGGGGGCTGAAGATCGAGAAAAATTAGCTAATGGTATTTATCCAGAGGGAATTGAGCGATTTTTAGGCTTGTCCTTCCCTCAACCTGCCTCTTTATTGGATTATCTCCCCGGAAATACCCTGATTGCCTTTGATGAACTGGAAAGCTGTCAAGCTAGAAGCGATCGCTGGATAGAATATATTGGGGAACGCTGGCAAGAGATAGAACCAGCTTTACCGCAAATTCACCGTTCTTTTGGCGAATCTCTGCAAATATCGTCCAAATTTCCCCATCTCTACCTCTCGGAAATAGACGATCACCTGTCCGAAAATCGCCTTAATCTCTCCAGTCGTCCGATTCCCACCAATCCGGGGCAATTCGCCAAACTAGCGGAAATTTTACGGGGAAAAAGAGAGATTTATAGCGGTATTAAAGTAAATAAGTATGCTACATGGTTAATATCTGCCCAACCCTCCCGTACAGTCTCGTTATTACAGGAACACGACTGTCCGGCCCAATTTATCCCCAATCCCCTCGATTTTGGGGCGATCGAGCGGTTAATAATTCAAAACACCGCTACAGCCCTAAAATACTCAGGATTAGCTGAATTAGAAGGTTTTATCCTCCCCACCTATCGCATAGTCGTCGTTAGCGATCGAGAGTTCTTCGGACAACATCTTTTAAATACTGCCGGTTACGTCCGCAAACGTCGGCAAGCAGCCTCGGTACAGGTGGATGTGAATAAACTCCGTCCCCTCGATTTTGTAGTACATAAACACCATGGCATCGGACAGTTTATCAAACTAGAAAAGCAGGAAAGCACAATTAGCGGAGTAGTGCAAGGTCGAGATTATCTAGTTATTAAATATGCCGATGGATTATTGCGGGTTCCTGCCGATTCTGTTGATAATCTCTCCCGTTATCGTCATACAGGTAATCAAGAGCCAGAATTACATAAAATCTCTGGCAAAGCGTGGGAAGCGACGAAAGCTCGCGTCAGGAAGTCGGTTAAGAAGTTAGCGGTTGATTTAATCAATATTTACGCCCAACGCGCCCAAAAATCGGGTTTTGCCTATCCGATGGATAATCCCTGGCAGCGGGAGTTAGAGGATTCTTTTCCCTACCAACCCACTGCCGATCAATTAAAAGCGATACAGGATGTGAAACGGGATTTAGAAAGCGATCGCCCGATGGATCGTTTAGTCTGTGGGGATGTGGGTTTTGGCAAGACAGAAGTGGCGATTCGTGCTATTTTTAAAGCTGTCACCACGGGTCATAAACAGGTGGCTTTATTAGCACCAACAACGATTTTAACCCAACAACATTACCACACCCTAAAAGAACGTTTTGCTCCCTATCCCATTAATGTGGGTTTATTAAATCGTTTTCGCACCAATTCCGAGAAAAAAGATATCGTCCAGCGCTTGAAAACGGGGGAATTGGATATAGTGGTGGGGACGCAGTTGTTATTGAGTAAAGCGGTGGAGTTTAGAGATTTAGGGTTATTGGTAATTGATGAAGAACAGCGTTTTGGGGTTAATCAAAAGGAAAAAATTAAGGCTTTTAAAAGTAATATTGATGTATTAACTTTGAGTGCGACACCGATTCCCCGGACTCTTTATATGTCCCTTTCTGGGGTGCGAGAAATGAGTTTAATTACCACACCTCCTCCCTCTCGTCGTCCCATCCAAACCCACCTTTCTAGTTATAATTCTGATGTGATTAGAACGGCAATTCGCAATGAATTGGATCGGGGGGGACAGGTTTTTTATGTAGTACCCAGAATCGAGGGAATTGAAGAAAAAGCGGCAGCAATTCAAGGGATGATTCCTGGTGCTAGAATTGCCATCGGCCATGGTCGTATGGATGAGGCTGAATTAGAGACCACCATGTTAGCTTTTAATAATGGGGAAGCGGATATCTTAGTTTGTACGACTATTGTGGAGTCGGGGTTAGATATTCCCAGAGTTAACACAATTATCATTGAAGATGCCCAAAAATTCGGGTTAGCGCAACTCTATCAACTGCGAGGACGGGTGGGGCGATCGGGAGTACAAGCGCACGCTTGGTTACTGTATCCAGCCAAGGCAGAACTAACAGAAACCGCTCGGGAAAGATTAAAGGCAATTCAAGAATTTACCCAGTTAGGATCGGGGTATCAATTAGCGACTAGGGATCTGGAAATTCGCGGCGCTGGTAACTTATTGGGTGCGGAACAATCGGGACAAATGGAAGCGATTGGTTTTGATCTATATATGGAAATGTTACAGGAAGCTTTGCGGGAAATTCAAGGTCAAGAAATTCCTCAAGTGGAGGATACCCAAATCGATCTGAAATTGACGGCATTTATTCCTAATGATTATATATCCGATCTGGAACAGAAAATGGATGTCTATCGGGCGATCGCTACTGCCAATTCTCAGAAAACTTTAGGACAAATTGCTGCGGATTTAGTGGATAGATACGGAGCAATTCCTTCCCCAGTGGCACAATTATTTAAGGTAATTGAGTTAAAACATCTGGCTAAATCCCTCGGTTTTTCCCGCATTAAACCCGATGGAAAACAGCATATTATCCTAGAAACTCCTATGGAAGAACCAGCGTGGAAATTATTACAAGAACACCTACCCCAACATATACAATCACGCTTTGTTTATAGTCCCAAACAGGTGACAGTTAGGGGTTTAGGAACGCTAAAACCGCAACAGCAGTTAGATAGTTTATTGGAGTGGTTAGCTAAGTGTAAAGATGGTTTACCGAGGGGGAATTAGACTAAATCCTGTTTAAAAAGTATAGGAGAGTG
This sequence comes from Microcystis sp. LEGE 08355, assembly GCF_015207185.1. Lineage (NCBI taxonomy): Bacteria > Bacillati > Cyanobacteriota > Cyanophyceae > Chroococcales > Microcystaceae > Microcystis > Microcystis sp. LEGE 08355. The sequence continues at coordinate 3,572 of NZ_JADEXI010000324.1, forward strand.
GGTGATGGGGAGCAGGGAGAAGGGAGCAGTGGGAATTATAAATTAGGGTTTGCTGAATAAGTCCCCAGAGGGAATCTAGAAACCACACAGTTGGCAAAATGGTAGTTTCGTCGCTTAGTTTCTGAATTTTATCTGGCGATCGAAGAGCGAAAGTGCAAGGGTTTTGAGTCCCTCGGATCGATTTCTCAACGTTTTCCTAGTAAAGCGTTCACTGATATTTAGCCAACCCTACTTAGTTGATGATAGGTGGTGCCTTACGACGGATTGTTACCTTCAAGTCAAAGCAGCAATTTTTGCCGTCTAACGCACCCTACTTTTGACTTTTTTGGCTAAAAAAGTGCCAAAACCGTTTCCTAGTAAAGCGTTCACTGATATTTAGCCAACCCTACTTAGTTGATGATAGGTGGTGCCTTACGACGGATTGTTACCTTCAAGTCAAAGCAGCAATTTTTGCCGTCTAACGCACCCTACTTTTTACATAAAAAGCACCTCGTAGATATGAGGTGCTTTGAGGACGGAGAGAGAGGGATTCGAACCCTCGTTAAAGTTACCCCTAAACAGCATTTCCAGTGCTGCGCCTTCAACCGCTCGGCCATCTCTCCAATTAAGGTCACGATCACCCATCCTACAGCAAATACTGCCGATCTGTCAAATTATTTTTCTTTTTCCGACGATGACCGATCAGGTTACACTTCATCTGGATGGGAAACCCTGTCAGTTAAGCATACCCTAGATATTGATTTAAGATTGCGGCTGTAGCTAGACCGGTTTTTTGCCAACTAAACTCATCAGCCCGTTTTTTGCCTAGATAACTTAATTTTGAGTGTAATTGTCGATCTTGAGCGATAATTTTCAGGGCATCGGCCAGGGACTCGACTCGATAGGGATCGATTAAAATTGCCGCTGTTGCCGTGACTTCGGGCAAAGATGACAAATTTGAGGTAATGACGGGTGTACCGCAGGCCATAGCCTCTAAAACGGGCAATCCGAAGCCTTCCCAGAGACTGGGGAAGACTAAAGCAGTGGCTTGACTGATCACCTTGGGCAGCTGATCGTAGGGGATATAGTCGAGGAATTTAATCCGATCGCTAACTGCTAATTCTTGCGCTTGTTGTTGTAAATTGGGGGTATAACGGCGATCAAAGCTGCCGGCAATCCAAAGATGATAATCGCTTAAATCTGGGGGCAGTTGGGCAAAAGCGGCGATTAAACGCGGTAAATTTTTATAGGGATTGGGACGACCGAGATAGAGAAAATAGGGATGTTCTGGCTTATTATCTTCCATAGGGCGAAAGTGATGATGATCGTAGGCTAGGGGAATAGAAGTAATTTTATCGGCGGGAATTTGATAATATTCAGTGATATCTTTGGCCGTTGCCTGAGAGTTACAGATAATATGTTTTGCCTGTTGTAATACCTGCGGCACATAATAACGGAAATATTGGGTTAAGGGGGAAGTAAAACTGGGAAACCTTAGGGGAATTAAATCGTGGACCATGACGACAAAGCGACAGGGAGAATTTATCGGTGCTTCCGGGAGGGGAGAAAAGAGTAAATTGGCCTTTAATTGTCGGTAAATTGACGGTAACTGCCATTGAGTCCAGAGTAAGCGTTTTAAATGACCTTTCGCTCCTCGATCGGGGCCGAGACCCTTGGGGATAGAATAACAGTTAAAGTCGGGATAACTATTAGCTGTTAGTAGGGTTGGTTCTAAATTTTTCAGGTAGGGTAAGAGGTTAAGAATT
>NZ_JADEXI010000325.1:0-5263 GCF_015207185.1 Microcystis sp. LEGE 08355
GTCAACAGCCGGATAGAGAAGCTTGGGGGGATGAGGAGTTATCAATCGCTTTACTGGGGGCAATTTCGCCCGCAAAACAGTTGCGTTTAGCCCGTTTTTTAGCGGATTTAGAAACTCGAACCCTGGCAGCGGCGAAAATAATTGATCGCTATACTTTACAGATGGCCACGGGACAAGGTTTAACGGCCCTATTAAAAAGTCCTATTCTAGGTTTTATCTCCACTTTAGCCACGGGAAGACCGACTTTAGCCTATCTTTTAGCTGAACAAATTCCCGTGGAACAATTACCAGTAGCGATCGGTAAATTACAGATGGCCTACGAGCTTTCTTCTCTCTTAAATACGGAGAATAAAAGTTTTGATTTATTGGCACTTTGGCCAATACTATTAGAAAATTCTAGCACTGCTGACAAGGAAGCTTTGGCCTGGGGTCATGCTCTGGTAGAATATTGGACAAAGAACCTATCGATCGAACAGTTCCGGTCAAGTTATCAGGGGTATTTAGAAACGACAAAAACAGGCCTCTAACCAGATTAATTAAGCTAAAACTTTCTTCCAATCTAAAAGTATAGGGGAGTGGGGAGGAGAGGTTTCTGGGGTTGAGATTTCTGGCTTTTGTACTAAAATTACTCAGTAGGCAGTTTAAATGCAGTGCAGCTTAGATAGGTACGGGAATAAAATAATTACTCAAATCTTTGTTTTTAGGTGTGTTATCGCAGAATAATATACCTTGTTTGATCAATAACTTTTTGGGTTTCTATGTCGCTATAACAATGCTAGATATCATCTAAAAGATGGTTCAATTGACGTCTCAACAAATCTAGGTTCTGATTAGCTTTTTCAAGTTGAAGACTCAGTTTTTTTATTTCCGACTCTTGAAGCCTTATCTTTTCAGAAAGATCGTCTATCTCTTGTTTGCAAGAGTCTAGATATCCACTTTTTATGATCTCAATAACATCAAAGTAAGAAATTTTTTGATCATTCATAAAGCAATATATTTGACATATTTGCTCTAAATTCGACAATAAAAAATCATTTTTAAATATATCTGAAAATGATATTATACTAGACGTATCAAAACTTTTTTGTCTCAGGGAAAGGATAAGTTTTTCAATATTTTGATGATTATTGGAAAAAGTGTCACTTGAAAATATTTCTATAAATTTACTTATTTCTATTTTCTTGCTTTCTAAGAACAATAACAATTTTAGAGTTTTTGCCTTTATTCGTATTTTTAGATATTCTGCAATCTCAAGAATCTCAAGGTTATATATTTGTTCCAAAACAAATTCCAATATATCTTTAAATCTAACCATTTTTTCAGATACTTCGTTTGGAATTTCTAGGTCAAATTCCTGCTCTATTTGCCAGAAGAGTTCTAATGAAGATAATTCACAACGATGAAAGACAAAATCTAAAACTGGCAGAGGTATTTCAGAAATTTCAAACTGTTCTATCACAATATGATAAATTCTTGAATAAGTTCTTGAATAAATATCTTCACAAATTTTATTGTTCATATCCATAATTATAACCGTTTTGCTTGTGTTAAAGGTCATCCAATGACAGACTGCCTTGATTAGACCTCTTGCATAAATCCGAAAACAAACGATAGAAACAATAATGGGAGGGACTTTCAGTTAATTATTTATTAGTAGTTGATAATCTTCAAAAATGTTGCTGTACAGGGATCGACTTAAGACTTTTGCAAGAGGTCTATTGTAGCATTTTTATTAAACTAATGCAAGCACAAGTAATACTCAACCCTGTTTAAAAAGTATAGAAAAGTAGGCAGGGTGGAACGGTAGGCGAGTGGACAGATTTGGTATAATGCTTCAGCAATTATTGAGATGTTAATTTATTGTAAGCAGAAATAATCGCCGCATTTTCCCAATCATCATCAAAAGGAAGCGCATCGGGATCTGACAAAGCATTAGCCTCGATTTCTGCATCGCTCATCGATTTAACTCGCTCCCAATCGGTTAAATCTTGCCTTTCCTCTTTTGTGTTAACAATCCCCATCTTGGGGGATACTCTCTTGATACTTTCTTCGCTCACGTTCGTTTGCTCTCCTAGCACTAATCAATCGGCAAGTTTCCCCTCTTATAGTATAGACAACATAACAGATTATCCCGTTTAATTGTCCCAGCAAACACATCCTTATTTCTTGGTAATCTTGGCGATTATCTTCTCTGATTAGACAGTGACCATCGAAAATAGGAGGAACAGCCGCAAAATCTATCCCATGCTTCTCTATATTAGAATATCTTTTAGACTGATCCCAGTCAAATTCTCTAAATTGCATAAATAAATCTCCAAAAATTGTCTTTGTAGAGAATTATTCCTATATCTCCTCCTTACCTATCGTTTTGAACGAACAAAAATTTTTATCACTATTTAAACTTCAATAATTTTTTGTTATATCGATAAATTACTAGCCCTAAACGCAGAAATTTTGAAAAAGCGAAGCCTCCGCTTCTACTATAATCAGAGAAGGGTAATTGAGACAATTTCTGCATCACCTTAAATAGCTCTTCAGGTTTTGCGTCCGAGAAAATTAATAATCTGGGGACTAATTTCTTTTGACCAATGTTCTTGGGGATAGTGTTTCGCTTCCGCGAGGGGGATTAATTCCACTCCTGATTTAGTGGCTAATTTTTCGACAGTGACAGAAGACAACCAAGGATCGCCCATTCCCCAGACAAAAAGGATGGGTTTTTCAAAGTTCTCTAAACCTGTCTCAATTTCTGCCATAGTTTTCGATAGGTTTAAATTGCGAATCGTGGCCAGTAAAGCGCGACCCACTGCCGAAGTTTTTAGATAAGGTTGACGGAAAATAGCCAGATCTGCATCACTAATCACAAAACCGCTACCGGTTTCTAAAGTACGATCGACTAATAAGGGATCTTGAGTCGCCATATCTCCGAGGAAAGGTAGTCCCCATTGTTTCATTATCCAGGGTAATTTAACATCACTGGAGAGGGGAGTATTTAAGACGATCAAGCGCTCAATTTTATCGGGATTTTCTAGGGCATATTGTAAACCGACGGAGGCTAAAAAACCCTGGACAATGAGGGAGATTTTCGGCAATTGGAGAGCTTGAATAAAATCGGCCAAGGCTTGACAGAAAGCGCTAGGTGTGTAGGCGAATTCCCTGGCATCGGGTTTAGCGGATAAACCGGAACCGATCCAATCGGGGGCAATGGCATTAATGTTATATTCTTCTAAACTGGTCAATAATTCTCGCCAAATATAGCCATGGGCGGGTAAACCATGGAGTAGGATCACGGGGGTTGTGTCCGGTTGTTGAGCGGGGTTAACCTGTCGATAAAACCACTTGAGAGAGCCGACTTCGAGAAAATTTTCTAAAATAGCCATGGTTAATGGGGGATTAATAATCAATAACCATTGTCTAACGTCTAGGAACCGATCGCACCGGCAAATTTCCCACCCCGGCAGTTATAGGGAGCTTGCGTCGAGACTTTGTGCTTCTCCGGGGGTTAAGGGTAAATGAAGACCGCATTCTTGTTTTAAACCCTTGAAACGGGTGTCTCGTTCGTTGCTATCATCGGCGGTTAAAGGCCGACTGGAGTGCCAATCGCCGACGGAGACATAACCTAGATCAAAATAGGGATGGTAGGGAAGATCGTATTTAGTCAGATAGTCATAGATGGTTTTGGCATTCCAGTCAAGGATCGGTAATATTTTGTAACGTTCGCCCTGTTGATTGACCCATTGGAGAGTTTTGCGGTGGTCGGTTTGGTCGCGACGCAAACCCGCTAACCAAGCGGTGGCCTTTAATTCCTTCAGGGCCCGTTGCATCGGTTCCACCTTGCGGATTTTGTCGTAGAGATTGAGGGAGTCGAGATCGTTATTTGACCACAATTTACCGTGGATTGCTTCCATGCGGGCGGGACTGAGGGGAGATTGATAAACTTTCAGGTTTAAATGGAGGCGTTGGCTTAAGTCTTCGGCAAATTGATAGGTTTCTGGGGGAAGATAGCCGGTATCGATCCAAATGACGGGAATATCGGGGATAATTGCGGTGACGAGGTGCAACATCACCGCCGCCTGAATGCCGAAACTGGTACTCATCACCAAACCTTCCCCAAAGGTGGCCGCTGCCCAAGCGACGATTTCCGCGGCGTTAGCGGAGTCAAAACGTTGATTAATTGTGGCCAGGTCGAGGGATAGAGGGGAGAAAAAAGACCGGTCGGCAGTGGCGATGAAGGCAGTTTCTAGGGCCTGTGGATGAGAATTGAGTAAGTGTAAATCTGGCATTCTGGCTAAGATTTAAGGTATTAGTAGCGGCGGATACTGATAGAGTCCAATCTATCCATTAGGGTTCGAGAATAGAGTCACCTCCATCTCCTCCCCTTGAGAAACGTGGGTGAGACTTTCGCCTCCGACGGCTCCTAGTTTAACTGCTTCATTGTTAGGGATACAGCTTGACAATCGAGGGCCGTTTTATCATCCTGACACTGGCGGTCTAGTAGTTGGGGGTTTTTGTATTCATCCTGACCACCCTATTGTTGAGGATGTATATACTTTACTTATACTATATCTGATGGGGTGAAGTGTGGCCCACAGTAGCGACACCTTCCTTTCTCAAAAATCTCTCTGGTTACACTAGGTTAAGCAAGATGGGGAGGAATTACCGCTAGTTTTTGCAGTTGTTTTTCAATATTGCCCTTTAATTGGGTCCGGGAGATTTCTTTTCCCGTTTGAGCAGTGTGTGCATTTTCCAGAAAAATAATACTATCTACTTTTTCTAGGGCAAATAATTGGAATAAAAGATGAGTTACGGGAATCAGGAGCGTTGATAGGGGTGAATTGTCGGTATTTTGGGCAGATAAGGCCATTTTTTCCGTAGCAAAGGCATAAATTACCCTTTTCTCCTGTTGCGGCTGCTGCCGATGAGCTAAGGTGGTTAGTAACCAATCACCCTGGCTATTCTGCACCACATAGTATTGTAAATGTTTTAACTGTCTGGCCATGGCCGCGAGGACGGGATTAACCGCTTCTTCCATGACTAGGGTGGCCAGTCCGTAATTGACAGCCTCTCGACTTAAAATATGCAGTTGTGCCTTTAATTTCATGGCTAATCATCTCTATAAACTAATCGATGGCGATGACATTCATCGGAAATTTTGGGTCTGAAACCCCGCCGTTCTAGGTTGGCTTTACGTTAGAATTAAAAGGCCAGTCTCGAAAACCAAGTGGACGGCGCAGCACCTTGAAAACTCGGCTTAGGGGGTTCCGAC
>NZ_JADEXI010000326.1:0-5250 GCF_015207185.1 Microcystis sp. LEGE 08355
GTCGGAACCCCCTAAGCCGAGTTTTCAAGGTGCTGCGCCGTCCACTTGGTTTTCGAGACTGGCCTTTTAATTCTAACGTAAAGCCAACCTAGAACGGCGGGGTTTCAGACCCAAAATTTCCGATGAAAACTTTTCTGACTTTTCTTCAGCTATTTATGAATGTCTGAATGATGTCCATCTGAAACATAAAAAAGAACTGGATTCCTTGCTCACTCTACGATTTCAGAAGTTTAATAAATCTCAGATTATGAACGTCTAAAGTATATACAAGATCTGCGATCGCCCTTAAAAAGGGGGACTTTGAATCCGGTTCCCCCCTTTTTAAGGGGGACTAGGGGGGATCAATCAATGCTATAATAACCACTATTTATCAGCAGGTAAGATAAGGGTGAATTTATTAGTCCATCGTTATCAAATTGTGCGATCGCTTGCTTCTGGTGCATTTGGTGAAACTTTTCTAGCTAAAGATACCCAATTACCGGATCATCCTTGGTGTGTTGTCAAGCAACTTAAACCCCAATCTGATCCCCAATCTTGGCAAATAGCAATGCGTTTATTTGATACAGAAGCAAGAAGTCTTTATCAATTGGGAAAACACGCTCAAATCCCCCAATTATTTGCCCATTTTTCTGAAAATAATCAATTTTATCTCGTTCAAGAATATATTGAGGGACATTCTTTAGGTGAGGAAACTATACTAGGGAAACAATGGGAAGAAATAGCAGTAATTGAATTTTTAGAAGATGTATTATCAACTTTAGCTTTTGTACATCAGCATAACGTTATTCATCGGGATATTAAACCTGATAACTTAATTAGACGCAAACGAGATAATAAAATTATTTTAATTGATTTTGGTGCGGTAAAACAGATTATTAATTTAAGTAATCCTCAAAACCAACCTAAGACAATTGGAATAGGAACACAAGGATATATGTCAAATGAACAAAATCTAGGAAAACCTACCTTTAGCAGTGATATTTATTCTGTGGGAATGATTGCTATTCAGATGTTAACGGGATATTATCCTACCCAATTAGTTGATAGTCAAACAGGAGAAATACATTGGCAAAATAAAGTCAAAACAACACCTAAATTTACTGATATTTTAGTTAAAATGAGTCATCCAGATTTTCAACAACGCTATCCCTCAGCTACAGAAGCTTTGCAAGCAATTCAAGGTTTACAGGGAGTCTCCCCTACCATTGCGCCAACAGTTTTTATGTCTCATTCTTCATCTATACAAAATAAAGGGGGTAAAATGACCGTTATTCCCCTAATTTTAATGTTACTTTTAGGAGGAGTAATTGGTATTGGGGTGATCAATTTATCTGAGAGACAACAAAACAATGAGACACAACATCAACCTGCTTTTTAAGCTATAAAGGTAATAGGAACAAGTTTAACAGGAGTAAGTAAGATTTATGAAGCGTCAGACTTCGGGAATAGCAGTCTCACTTTTATTTGGCTTGCTAATGCTGACCTCAGGATGTCAAGGAAATTCTAATGCTGCAACAAAATCTAAGTTTTTTTGTGGAAATGCTCAATATTTAGGTAAAAATGTGCCAGCTACTATTGTCCATAATCCAAATTCAGACAGAGATTTTACTATAATTATTTGGAAACCAGATAATTATTATTTTGGTAATCAATGGAATCCTCGAAAACGATGTGATCAAGTTTCTAGACGATTCCAAGATATTTATGATCGGGATGGACTACAGTATGTCACGGCTACGGTAGCAAGTTGGATTAATGATCGAGAAGTTCCCGTTGTCTGTGGAGTAAAATCCAAAAGTGCTACTTGTGATCAAGATGATTTACTCTTTACTTTGGAAACTAAGGATGAGCCTTATGCAGTATTAGATGATCTTATGGAAATTCGTCAAGCACCTGATAACAATACACCCTTAACTAGAGGAGTAAATAATTCTAAAAATTCTGGTAAAAAGCAGCAAGTTTTTTATGATTTATCTGAGGTTTTGAAAGTAGAAAAATCCCCAAAACAGCAATCTAATCCAAACAATGGTGCAGCGTTTTAGACTCAAAATATACCTTTGTTTACGGGATTAGGAGTGTTTTGGGTTTTGCTTCTCCATTTTTCTGCTAGAATTGTGGCATAATCGCTCATTTCTCTGAGTTTATTTTCTCCTTGCTGAGCGATTTTTAAGATTTCTGCTAATTCCTGTTCAGTAACCGGTTTTGAAGTCATCGTTAATTCTCCAATCGGATTCTAATTCCATTGACTACTATTTTAGCTTCTAAAACTCGACCTAACTGCTCTGAGAAATCCTCCCCTGCTTCTTGAATATCTTCATAAGATAACTCATCCTCCATAGTAATATACTGGACAGTTGCTTGCATCCGCCGTCTAGTGTTGTCAGCAAATAATAAATAATTGTTAAGTATAGCAAATATTTGAATAGATATGATATTGTCGGGAAAGAATTTCATCCTTTCCCTAATCAGTTCAATCCCATTATTATCCTCCAATGCTTATCTGAATTGCCATGAAACCGCAATTATTGAAACTTTGCCTAATTTTATCCCTATTTCCCCTAATTTTCTCCCTCGTATCCTGTCAAAACCAGCAAACTCAAGATCGTGGAATTACTATTACCACAAATCAGTCACAAAGTCAACAAAAACAACGACGCACAGCCTTAGTCATTGGAAATGCGAGTTATCAGGATAATCCTCTCAAAAACTCGATTAATGATGCAGAAGCGATGGCGAATGCGCTTAAAGATGTTGGTTTTGACGTAATTTTGCTGGAAAATGCTGATTTAAAGCAGATTGAAAATGCTATTGACACATTTCACCACCAACTTAAGGCAGGAGGAGTGGGATTATTTTATTATGCGGGACATGGTACACAAGTGGATGGCGAAAATTATCTTATTCCGGTAAATGCGAAGCTGGATGTGGCAGAAGATGTGCGCTATGAGGCGATTCCGGTAGGAAAAGTCTTAGCTAGGATGGAAGATGCGGCAAATCAGATGAATATTGTCATTCTTGATGCTTGTCGCAATAATCCCTTTGCTCGAAAATGGCGCTCTAGTCAACGGGGTTTGGCTCCGATACAATCAGCTAGGGGTGCCTTGATTGCTTTTGCGACGGAACCAGGAGGGGTTGCTGCTGATGGAGAGGGAGAAAATGGGTTATATACGTCTTTTTTATTAAAGCATCTGAAAACACCGAATTTAGATGTGGAGTTGATGTTTAAACGGGTACGGGAGGATGTTGTACAAGCTACTCAAAATAAGCAAGTTCCTTGGGAGTCTTCCTCTTTGGTGGGGGATTTTTCTTTTAATCCTGTTACGGTAGCGCAATCATCTCAACCTAATTCTACCACTGCTGAAACCTATTTTAAGCAAGGGGAAGACTACCGTAATAATAATCAATATGATAAAGCGATTGCGGCATATACTAAGGCCATTGAAATTAATCCTCAATATGCCGAAGCTTACAAGAATCGAGGGATTGTTTACTCTGATTTAAAAGACTATGATAAAGCAATGGCAGATAACAATAAAGCCATTGAAATTAATCCTCAATATTCTAATGCTTACAATAATCGAGGAGTTGTTTACCGTATTTTAAAAGACTATGATAAAGCAATGGCAGATTATAATAAAGCCATTGAAATTAATCCTCAATTATTTCAAGCTTACTTTAATCGAGGGAATGTTTACTCTGATTTAAAAGAATATGATAAAGCTATTAAAGATTATAATAAAGTCATTGAAATTAATCCTCAATATGCTGATGCTTACGTTAATCGAGGGACTGTTTACTCTGATTTAAAAGAATATGATAAAGCTATTAAAGATTATAATAAAGCCATTGAAATTAATCCTCAATTATTTCAAGCTTACAATAATCGAGGAGTTGTTTACCGTATTTTAAAAGACTATGATAAAGCCATTAAAGATTATAATAAAGCCATTGAAATTAATCCTCAATATGCTGATGCTTACGTTAATCGAGGGACTGTTTACTCTGATTTAAAAGAATATGATAAAGCAATGGCAGATTATAATAAAGCCATTGAAATTAATCCTCAAAATGATTATGCTTACAATGGTCGAGGGAATGTTTACCTTGAATTAAAAGAATATGATAAAGCTATTAAAGATTATAACAAAGCCATTGAAATTAATCCTCAAAATCCTTATGCTTCTAATAACAAAAAGTTAGCGGAGGAAGCAAAAAGAAATCAATAACCATATCCTTGTTCCAAGACAGAGCCTTGGAATATGATATGATTAGTGCGATCGCTCTTATTTTTGTCTGGGGTTAACCACAGAAACCAAAAACCTACCTAAAGCTTTTTAAAGCTACTCATTTCTGTAGCTAGATAGCTAAAATAAGTAACTTTGGCCACCGATAGATTTTAAGAACGTTATCAGGTATAATCAAGATATGAAGCTAGTTGAACGTCATATTATCAGTCAAAACCATCCCTTATGGTCAGAAATCGACCATTATGCCTTCTTGTCAAAAAATTTGTTCAATCTAGCTAACTACCATTATCGCCAATATTTCTTTGAAAACTCCCAAAAACTGAGTTTTAATCAACTCTATCATCTGGTATCTAAAACCTCAGATTATTTAGCTTTACCCACGAAAGTGAGCAAGCAGATAATCAGAAGATTAGATCAGGCTTGGATTAGTTATTTTGCCGCTTTTAGAGCTTGGAAAAAACACCCTGAAAAATTTTTAGGAAAACCTAAAATTATTAAGTATAAGGACAAAACCAAAGGAAGAAACCTGCTAATATATTCTCAGGAATCAATTTATAAAAAACCTTTAAAAGAAGGAATTTGTCACTTGTCTATGAGCGACGTAAAATTGACCACTTCCCGAAGAGAAATAATTGAAGTGAGAATTGTCCCCAAAAGTAGCTGTTATGTCATTGAAATAGTCTATGAAAGACGGTCGGAAACCACAGATAAACAAGAGATAGCTGGGATAGATTTAGGAGTTAATAACTTAATGGCTGTAACTACAAATCAAACAGGTATAGCACCTCTTTTGGTAAATGGCAGACCGTTAAAAGCAATTAACACCTTCTACAACAAACAACGTTCCCGCTTACAATCTCAACTGAAAACCAGAAATAATCAACCCTCATCTAAGAGATTGATATTCCTAACCCATAAACGAAACTGTCGAGTAGAAAATTATCTACACACAGCCAGTAAAAGAGTAATAGATTGGTGTACTATTCATGAAATAGGGACATTA
>NZ_JADEXI010000327.1:0-5239 GCF_015207185.1 Microcystis sp. LEGE 08355
AAAGGTTTAACTGTGCCACACAGATGTGAGAACCGCTATGTACGGGACAACCAATCCAAAATACCGTTCAATCAAAGACAGAATTTGCTTGTTCCTGTGAATGCCGCTTTCACCCCTAAACGTTTACGATGATGAACAGTAAAGAGTACAGGTCAAACAAATTAGATTAATTTAGTGATTTCGGTCTTTTAAAGATCGGCTCATTTGATTGTTCCTTGATATTCTGCGGGGAAGGATTTTCCTTCTGGTAAGGAGAAGCTTTGATCGTTTTGAGCGGAATTCCGCGAGATAATGCAGAATCTAAAAAAACCTCGACTGGAATTCCCCAGTTAGGACTATGGGTACTATCTAACGCCGAACAGTTTTCTGTACTGTTTTCATAGGTTCCAGCCGTGGTATGAATAGCCACCACTTGATCATCTTGGTTAAAGACTCCAGCCCCACTCATTCCTTCAATCGTTGGATTTGTATATTTGACTCGATTTCCCTCTTGAAAGTGTTTTTTTGGATCGTCGAGATTCTCTAACAGCTTTCTATCGTTTTCGGTGTACTCTTGATCAGAGCGGACGATCTGCTCTATAGCTCCGAGTGTCAACTCCTCTTTTGGTTTTCCAGAACAATATCTCCAACCTAATACCGAGACTGCTTGACCTTGAGAAATATTGGGATTTAAAGTGACATTAGGATAATCGATATCGCTAGTAAATTTAACAATGGCTAGGTCTAATTCTGTATCTGGGATAATTTCTTTGATCGGATAGAATCGATTGTCGTAGGTAACGATCTCCTTTGAAGATGGATTCAATAGATTATCTACTACGTGTTTAGCGGTCAGCACATAGTAATTATTAGAAGCGGAACCGATGATTATACCCGTTCCTATTCCTTTGATATACACAGTAGATTTTTTTAATGTTTCGGAAATTTCTGATGAATTTACGTCATGCTCTTGCGGCATATTGCCGTTTTTTTCACAGCCTACCAATATACCCCATAAAATAATTGACAAATAAATAGTATAAATAGCTCGATACTTCATGTTTTTTACTTTGCTTTCGTGAGTAATATTCCTTATTTTCAAAAGATTTTTTATTGACCAGTGTTATCCTGAAATTCAAATTTAACGGTAACAGTTTCAATTTTAGACCTAGTATGTATCAGTTTAATATTTTTGCCTCGACAAAGAATTTTATAAATAACTTTTTGATCTTTTTTTTGCTCTTCTAGCTCGTATCGATAATAGTTTTGGTTATTATCTACTATTTTGGGGATAATATTTTTGTTTTGATGGCTTCCCAAACTTAAGGAAGTAAGTATTATTTGACAGTTCTGTGCAGCTGCCAATTTTATGGACTTATTTGTAGTAAAATCGATTACCTTTTCAGAATTTGATATAAAAATTTTAATTTTGTCGTTCGATTCTATCTGAAATTCTGCTATTTTTGTTGGATGAAAATAAATCCAAAAATTTTCGATTATATTTTTAAGGATTGTCAAAACTACTAATATTATCAGAATCAATACTATGAAAGGCAATACCCCCGATAGTATCAAGATCATGTTCAACTTTTGTTCAAGAGTTAGCCGATCAACAGCAGTCATGGGGTTTAACTTACTTACCCCACGAGTTTCTGATTTGACTGGGGACAAAAATCCGATCGGTTCTAATTGAGGTGTGGAGGTCGGTAAATCTCTAAATAATTGCTGGGAATTGAGGGATAAATACCAATCAATAGGTAATCCCAGAGATAAGGGAGCATTTTCTTGAATAATTAACGGAACTCTCTCATTATCTGCGTAGTTATTTTGTAGGGCATCAGTCGTGGTTTTTCCTCTTCCATTGATTCCTACTAAATGCCCTTTATGATCGAGAATTGCACCTCCACTGGTTCCTTCCTCGGTGTCATTGGTAAAAGCCAATTGATATCCGTCCTTTAGATAGCGATCAATAACCCATCCTTTGCCTTTGGTAAAAAGAAATTCTGCTGAACAATCAGTACTAGGAACTGCACTTAATTTACAGGGAAATCCAGTCACAAAAAAGTCACTTTTATCTGGCAAATTTTCCGAGGTTTTTTTAATGGCTGTTTCGTATTGATAAGGACTCTCGAACCATAACAAGGCTAGATCAGCTTTTACCCCCATTTGCTCGAATTTAGCATTGGGATGAATTTGACCTCTATGAATGAAACCCTCATGAGTTTGAATATAAAATTTGTCAATTCCAGATAAGACATGGGCGTTTGTTAAGACTAAATAATTGTAGATGCTTTGACTATTTTTCCGTTTGATTTCTTGTCTATCAACGATAACTCCCGAACCGCTGTCGTCTGTTGTAAATGGCCATTCTTCCCATAAAACTGTGTAAACTCTTACGGTGATCAATCTAGCGATATCCCTTATCATATCTTCATCCATCTTCCCTATAGAGGGTTGCTCATCAGCATTAGAAGTTTGTGCCTCGATAGGATATAAAAAAGCTTGCATGGTGAACAACACCATGCAAGTTAACAGAAAGATAACGATAAATTTTCTAAGTTTCATGATTACTGCGAAACACACACTTCTCTGGCCACCTTCTCTTCACCTCTTAAAACCGCCATAATGTTAACGAAGGTTGACTTATTACCACATTGCTTGAGAGGCCGCCCAGAAACGTTTCTATCTTGGAGAGCGAACAAGTCGTCTAATAACTGACTAGGGCTTTCTTTCCCACCACTGCCATTCTCAAATCCGTAAATATTTCCATTAAGCGTCCACAGAAGCTGCTCTTTTCTACATTTAGCTCCTTCTTTATTAGTAGTACAAATTGCGGGATTTCCGTTGATATAACCATGCCCTATATATTGAGCCCCTTTGCTGAACTGTTTATTAAGACGATTACTCACCTCTCGACAGCGTCGTAGCGGCGTGTACCCAGCCTCTCTCGCTAACGGTTCTAACCACCGAATCAATTGACGTGGTTGGTTCTGCCATTGCTGGCTAGTAGCCACAGTAGTGGGAACACCACTACTAAGAGTTTGACACTGAAACCTCACTGGCGGGTTTTTTGCGAAAATCGGCTGAGAGAATAAGACCGAAAATCCGACTACTGCCGCTACAAGAACTATTGCGAACCTCTTGAGTCTATTCAACGTTAAAACCCTCCAGCACTAAGGATAATATAAGATCATCTTAACTCAACAATTTCTGCTTAACTCAACAATTTCTGCACCCGTGTTCGTTTTGTCACGATTGTCTGACAAAATCAAGGTACTCTGATCGGCTTTCGGTAGGAATCAGTCGGCAAAAAGAGGGGTTCTGACGGATCGATCGACCCTTCTCGTTTATTCTCTTCAGTGCGAAGGAATAGAAGTTTATCGGGAACCTCTATAGTCGGTAGAACATCTCGACAAATTTCTAGGTGGCGATGAGATTGACAATTCATCACTAGATTTTTGGCTCTCCCAGGTTTGGTGGGTAAAATGTATTCTAAGATACATTACTCCTAGCGAGGGGGTGGAACGAACCACAAAGACACAAAGGACACAAAGATCGATCGATCCTATGTAAGTTAAGCTGATCACACAGAACCTAGAAGAGCCGATTTTTCCAAGCAAAGTGCAGATTGTATTGGGCGGTATAGAGACTTAACAAGCTAATCAATAATCCCAACAGTGGCATAATCTGATGAAATTGACGTGTCATGGCTCTTCTCTACTTTGTGTGATAATTTTTGTTTATGTAAGGTGAAATGGTTACTGAATAATACTTTTAGGACTATTTTGAAAGAAGAAACTATCAGTATAGACCCCCGTTTCCACATAGAAACCAAAAGAATCGTTTTATTTCTTTCCCTTATCAAGCCAGACGATTAGATGTGCTTTTCTAGCCTAGTTCTTCTTTAGATTATCGGGACGAAGAAAAATCCCTCCCTCGTTTTCGGGGTCTGGCGAAGAAGGACTAGGAGACGGTTTTGGAATTGGGGACTCGCTCGGCTTCTGATGATGCGGCTCGAAGACTATTGCTCGAAGTAGATTAAAACCCCAGATAAATCCTGTGATCATGACTAATATCATCAAAAACTTGCCCAGAGGTATATTGACCATAGGAATCTGGGTATTGATCGCCGAACGAAGAACACTGACTCGACTCTTATTGATAACTACTGTTTTTCCTAAATGATGCAAGTCTTCAAGAATTTCCTCTACATTTTTATAGCGATCTATGTGGTTTTCTTGAATCATTTTATCGATAATAGCCGCTAGTTGATCCCCCACGTTATTAGCCTTTGTTCTCCATGCGAGCATTTTGGTACTCGAATTACGAGATATATCTTTTGGTTCAATACCAGTTAAAGCTTTAATAACAGTCATTCCCAAAGCATAAATATCACTATTGAATTCTGGATGACCGTCCATTTGTTCTTTTGGCGTATAACCACTGGTAAAAATTCTAGTTAGATTCCCTCCCGATAAATTCGGTAATTGTGAACTGGATAAAAGAGGTGCTTTAACTCCTCCAAAATCAATCAAAATAAATTTTTTATCTCGATACCGACGCAAGATATTCGATGGCTTGATGTCTCGATGAATTACTTGTTTTTTATGGATGTATTCTAAAACGGGGAGAATCCCTAGCAAAAATTCAATGACTTCCTGTTCCTCGAATTTTCCGCGAGAGCTAATTTCCTTTTCCAGCGAATCACCTTCTATATATTCTTGAACTAAATAAAATTCTTGATCTTCTGAAAAATAGGCAAATAAATAAGGAATTTGATCGTGTTTGTCTAAATTCATTAGCGTTTTAGCTTCTCGATAAAATAACGCCTGCGCTTTTTTAAGTTCATCTTGGTTATTGCTTTTAAATATAAGCTTTTTAATAACACATTTACTTCCTAAACGCCGTGAATCTTCAGCTATATAAGTTTCTCCAAATCCACCTACACCCAATTTTTTTACAATTTTATAATACTGGCCAATAATCATTGAGGGTTTCATGGTCTTGGTTGGCAATCTTGACAGAAGATGATTTATATTCTAGCAACTACAGCCACAAAAAAGCACCCCCTTGCGGAAGTGCCTTTTCGTTCAGACTAGGAATTAACCATTGATAGCGGGAGCAATCAGAGCTACAGGAGCCTGTTCACCACTAGCTAAGTCTAAGGGGAAGTTGTGAGCATTGCGCTCGTGCATTACTTCCATACCGATACCAGCGCGGTTTAACACATCGGCCCAAGTACCGATTACACGACCTTGAG
>NZ_JADEXI010000328.1:0-5224 GCF_015207185.1 Microcystis sp. LEGE 08355
ATCCAAGCTCATCAACGGCCGCGACCGAGACTCGATTGCATACCACATTTACAAAAAATTGTCAAGCAATTTCCCATTGCCGGCATGGATAGCAGTGACGGGTTAGCAGATGCCATCATGCAAATTTGTCGCTGTAGTGGGGTTGGTGCCGAAATCGAGAGGATTCCCCTGCATCCAACCCTGAAAGAATATGTAGGAGCCGAAAAAGCTCTAGAATGGGCTTTATACGGCGGTGAAGACTTTGAGTTAGTTTTGTGTTTGCCTCCGGACAGTGCCAGAGAATTGTTGGAGAAAGTGGGGGAAGAGGGGGCGATAATCGGTCAAATTGTCCCCGGGAGAGAGATAAAATTAGCCGATGGTAGAAACCTCAGTTTAAGCTCTGGATTTCAACATTTTTAGCCTCTATAAATCGCCAAAACCTTTCTTTTTCTTGATTTTCTTCGGTTTTTTCGGGCTGCCACCCTGACCGCGGAACCCCGGTTGATTGCCACCCCCAAACATTCCGCCACCCATCCCGGGCATCCCCGGCATAGCGGGCATTTGTCCCCGTCCCATCTGTTGCATCATCGATCGCATTCTGGTGAAATTAGTAATTAGTTTGGTCACTTCCGTTTCCGGATGTCCCGAACCTTTGGCAATGCGACGACGACGATTAGGAGACTTAGCCAATAAATCGGGGTTAGCGCGTTCCTCCGTGGTCATGGAATTAATCATCGCTTCCGTGCGTTTTAACTCTTTTTCGCCCTTTTCGATGTCTGTCCCGCTCAGTTTGCCTAGACCAGGGATTAACTTTAAGACTCCCCCCAGGGAACCCATATTTTTTAACAGCCGCATCTGTTTAAGGAAGTCATTAAAATCAAACTTAGCCTCTAAAATCTTGGCCTGCATTTTGGCCGCGTCTTCTAGATCTAACTGTTCCTGAGCTTTTTCCACTAGGGTCAGGACATCACCCATATTGAGGATGCGACTGGCCAGGCGATCGGGATAAAATGGCTCTAAAGCTTCGACTTTTTCCCCAACCCCAACAAATTTAATCGGTTGTCCCGATATTTGCCGCACTGATAGGGCCGCCCCACCGCGAGTATCGCCATCAAGTTTGGTGAGAATTGCCCCCGTGATGCCAATTTGTTGGTGAAAAGTGTTGGTAAGACTGGCCGCTTCCTGACCGGTCATGGCATCCACCACTAATAAAGTGTCGTCGGGCTTGACAATTTTCTTGATTTGTGCTAGTTCGCCCATCATCTGGGTATCTATCTGCAAACGACCGGCGGTGTCGATGATAACGGTATCTACGCCCAATTCTTTGGCTTTTTCCACACCTTGACGGGCGATATCGACGGGATTAGCCTGAGAACCCATCTCGAAGACGGGAACATTTATCTGTTTACCGAGGGTGATTAATTGGTCAATGGCCGCCGGACGGTAAACATCGGTAGCCACCATCAGGCAGCTTTTGGACTGTTTGCGGAGATATAGGGCTAATTTGGCGGTGGCGGTGGTTTTTCCTGTCCCTTGCAACCCGGCCATTAAAATTACGGTGGGGGGTTTATCGGCCTGAGCTAGGGGGACGTTACTTTCCCCCATAATTTTAACTAATTCATCATAGACAATTTTGATAAATTGCTGACCGGGATTGACTCCGGAAATCACTTCAGCGCCGAGGGCTTGTTTCTCGACCTCAGCAATAAATCCCTTGACCACCTGTAGGTTAACATCTGCTTCTAATAAGGCCCGCCGGACTTCTTTGAGGGTTTCTTGTATATTGGCCGAGGAGATTTTATCTTGACCTCGTAATTTTTTCCATGCGTCTTCTAAGCGGTCGGCCAGTGCGTCGAACATAGTTTCGGAATTAAATTTTTAACTAGATCGATTTTATCTCAAATGTCGGGTGAAGACCCCCGTTCTTGCCCTGTCATTGGTCCCAGACCTGCATAGTGCAGCCAATCTCCCGGTGTAGGAGAGTGAGCAGCGGGGAGAGACAATCCATAATTGGGTTTTTAAAGTGCGATTTACTTTTGATTGCTCAAAAATAGTCGTAATTTCAACAAACTGAGAGTCTGACCGAGATTGAGGGGAAGGAGGGAAATGCCTTCTAAACGCGATTGTAACCAACCATCGCCCCAATACCATTCGTGATAGCCATCGATACCTTGACTCAAAAGCAAGCGTAAACACTGGTCATTGGCTAATAAAACCTGATGTTGTATGGGAATTAAACCTAACCAAGAGGTAAAAGTCAAGCCTTCCTCTAATTTATCGGGTAGATTGGGCGAGAGCATTTGCGGCCACAGCCATTGACGGAGATGAGCAGTTTTGAGCAAACTATCCCGGATAGCCTGTTCACTGGCCGAGATTTCGATACGCAGCTGACTTTGTTGAAAATTGCCGAACATATTGTTGTCTGATAATTTTTGTTAAGTTAGTTAAAGAATAACTAAAAATCGGGACAGCGTTTTCCAAGGATAACAGTAAGTAGTATGGCAGATAAATTAATCCGCGCCACGGCCGCCGATGGCGGAATTAGAGTAGTAGGAGTGATTACCACTCGTTTAACCGAAGAAGCTCGCCAAAGACATAAATTATCTAACGTAGCCACTGCCGCTCTCGGTCGCACGATGGCAT
This sequence comes from Microcystis sp. LEGE 08355, assembly GCF_015207185.1. Classification (NCBI taxonomy): domain Bacteria; kingdom Bacillati; phylum Cyanobacteriota; class Cyanophyceae; order Chroococcales; family Microcystaceae; genus Microcystis; species Microcystis sp. LEGE 08355. The sequence goes on from NZ_JADEXI010000328.1 coordinate 2,623, forward strand.
CGGCTTTACTCTTGGCTTCCAGTTTAAAAAAACCCGGTTCTAGGGTCAATATTCGCATTAAAGGCGACGGTCCCCTAGGCGGTGTTTTAGTTGATGCTGGACTCGATGGCACGGTGCGGGGTTATGTGGACTGTCCCCAGGTGGAATTACTCCCCAATGCTCAGGGTAAATTAGATGTGGGTCGCGCCGTGGGTAACAAAGGTTATGTGCGAGTCTTGCGGGAAGAAAAAGGTGAGGAGAGAAATGAACTTCAGGAAAGCATCGTCGAGATAGTTTCTGGGGAAGTGGGGGAAGATATCGCCTACTACCTGGACCAATCGGAACAAATTCCCTCCGCTTTGCAAGTGGGGGTTTTTGTCGGTACGACCACAGGAGTAACGGCTGCCGGGGGAATTTTATTACAAGTTCTCTCGAAAGAGGCCGCCAGGGATGAGGTCTTAGTGGCTCGTTTAGAGTCGAGATTGCGAAAATTAACGGGATTTACGCCTCTTTTACGGGCAGGAAAGGGTCTAGAAGATATTTTTCAGGAACTTCTCGGAGATATGGGTCTAGAAATTTTTCCGGCTGTGCAGATGCTGCGTTTTGATTGTGATTGTTCTTTTGAACGGGCCTTAGGAGCTTTAAAATTCCTCGGGGTCGATGAATTAAAAGACATCATCGAAAAGGATAAACAAGCGGAAGCCATCTGTGAGTTTTGCCAGGAAGTGTATAGTGCCAACGAGAGACAATTAATCGAATTAGTCGAGTCTCTACAAGCTGAATCTTGCTGAGAAGTCGGGCAATGAGCGCCATTAGGGTAAAATCTATCTAAAATATCTGTCAGGGAGTCGTGAATGTTTAAAGGAAAAGAATTAACCAAAAATCTAGTCAAACGAGAATCGATTGACTCCCTGACTCGTTGGCCAGAGAAAACTAAGTCTTTTCTTTTTCTCTTTTGGTCCCGATACCAGCATCGTTTCACTTGGAAAGTTTGGGCGGCTTTATTTGTGGTGGTCTTTGGCAGTGTTGGCTTTCTCGCCACTTGGCAGTTATTAAATATGCAGAAGTCGCCCAATTGCCCGAAAATCTTCTGGCCTATTGCTTCTGCCTCCCTGCGTCTCTACTGCGCTCAACTTTCCGCCGATAGTCGCACCGTGGAAGGATTACTCTCAGCAATTGCCCTAGTGGAAGCTTTACCCGATGACCATCCCCTGCGATCGCAAGTTAATCAACAGGTGGAAGAGTGGGCGCGAGATATCCTGAATTTGGCTGAAAAAGACTATCAAGCGGGAAATTTAGAGCAAGCGATCGCTAAAGCTCGTCAAATCCCCAATAATATGGCAGTAGCGGCAATTATTGAAGAAAGAATCGCTAAGTGGCAAGGAACTTGGACGGAAGGCAACGAGATATTAAGCAAACTAGAGGAAAATCTCCGCGCTTCCAACTGGAATCAATCTTTCCGTCTAGCAGTGGATTTATTGAACTTAAATAACGAATATTGGGCAACGGTTAAATATAATGAAGCGCTCGCTAAAATTACCGTCGCCCGGGAAGATAGCAGTAAATTAGATAATGCCTTTAATCTCTTTGCCCGGGGCGGTCTCGACAATTGGTTGAAAGTCATCGAAGAAGCTAGAAAAATTCAAGCCAGCAGTTATGCCTATCAGGAGTCCCAAAAATTAATCGGGAAAACCGAGGATAAACTAAAAGAATACGCCGAAAGATTAATTGAGCGGAAGCAATGGCAAGCTCTCCGGGATTTGGCTAACCAAACCCCCAAAGGCCTCAAAATTAAAGAAGATGTCACCGATTGGTCCCTCTTGTCCGAAGCGGCCTTAGATGCGGAAGCCGGCACGGTGGAGGGATTGGAAGCCGGCATACTGGGACTAGAACAAATCGACGCTTCTCGACCTCTCCATCAAACGGCCCTAGCTATGAGGGAACGCTGGCAGTTACAGGTACAGGATGTAAAAATACTGTCCGAGGCTAGAGATTTAGCACAAGCAGGTACAATCGAGCAGTATAGCGCCGCTATCGCGAAAGCGGGCGAGGTTCCCCGTAACAATCCCCTCTGGTCGCAAGCACAGCAGGAAATTGGCTCTTGGAATCGTCAAATACAAGTCATAGAAGACCAGCCGATTTTAGAACGGGCGCGGGAAATCGCTATCCCCGGCGATATTAATTCCCTCAGTAACGCTATTATTCAGGCGCAGGCTATTGGTAAAAATCGGGCCTTATACCGAGATGCCCAACGGGAAATTGACGACTGGCAAGTACGGATTGAACGCATGGAGGATCAACCCATTTTAGATCAGGCTCAAGCTTTGGCCAATCTCAAAGACTATAGCACAGCGATCGACACTGCCAATCAAATTCCCCCTGGTCGCACTCTTTCCGCGGAAGCATCCCAAAATATCCGTCGTTGGCGCCGAGAGTTGCGGGCCCGTCAAAAACTCCAACAGGCTAATCAATTAGCGGCGATGGGAACCGCAGAAGGTTTAACCCGAGCGATTGCTTTAGTTACCAATATTTCCACTAAAACCGATGCGGGTGTGCAACGGACTGAATTGCTGGAACGTTGGAGTTATCAGCTTTTGTCTTTAGCCACGGACCAAGCTAATAA
>NZ_JADEXI010000329.1:0-5217 GCF_015207185.1 Microcystis sp. LEGE 08355
GTATAAGACACACACCCTAAGTAGTCTTGATCATCACTACTGACTAAAATTTGCAAATCTTATTTTTCCCCAATGTTTTCCCCCATACATTCCCCAGTCTTTCCCCACTCAATCCTCAGTTTTCCACAGTTTACCCAGACTTTTCCACAGGCAACAGCGATAGAATCGGCACTTGCTTCTAGAAAAAATTAATCTTGATTGTAAAAATTCCCATCGATAGATACTGAGTTATTGTTAAGTTGAGTAAATAAAATCTAGCTCTAACCCTTATTCGCTCGTAAATATTAAGTTTTTCTGAAGCATTCCTTTACATCTGGTAATATTGCAACTCCCTCCAACTTGGCTCACAATAGTCCTTACTGTCCACTGCACCAGTCAGGGATTTCCCCACTTGCGATCAGAGGTAAACGATATGAATACATCAGTCAGTATCTTGGCAGAAATCCCCGAAATCCTCCACCAATCCCTACAACAATACCTAGAAACTCACCCCGGTTGGGATCAAGATGGTGTGTTTACGGCGGCACTATCATTTTTTCTGCTTAATTGTCAATCCCCCGAAAGGATGAATTTTGAGGAGCAAAATAGCTGTGCCAAGGTTTATCTAGAAACTTTGTTCCAGCGCTCGGAGTGCTAATTCGGTGATAATAAGAATCGGGTCATGGTTAAAAACCCGATTTTACCCTATGAATTCCGATAAAACCCCTAATTTAATCATTCCTCAGCTAATTATCGGTTTGGGTAATCCCGAACCCAAATATGATCGCACCCGTCATAATATCGGTTTTGAAGCTGTGGACTCATTAGCGCGGGATTGGGGGCTATCTTGGCAGGAAAACAAGCGATTTCAAGGTTTTATTGCCGAAGGTGACGGTCCTCTCCCGGGCAAAATTCGTCTCTTGAAACCCCAAACCTATATGAATCGCTCCGGGCAATCGGTGCGAGCGGTGCTGGACTGGTATAAACTAGCTCCAGAGTCGATTTTAGTCATTTACGATGATATGGATCTGCCCCTAGGCCGGTTGAGAATCCGTCTATCGGGATCGGCGGGCGGACACAACGGTATTAAATCGATGATTGCCCACGTTGGCACGGAAAACTTCGCTCGTTTACGCATAGGAATCGGTAAATCAACCGAAAAAGCGACTATTTCCCACGTTTTAGGCCGATTCACCCCCCAAGAAAACCAAGTGATCTTGAAAGTGTTAGACTTGTCCAGAAAAGCGATCGAACTTGGTCTCAAACAAGGGTTACAAAAGGCAATGAGTCTCTACAATAATCAAAGTGTAGAGATTGGCTCTAATCTATGCTGATAGCAAATAAGCCTGATTTTAGTAATGGTTATAATCGCCATTTTCGTCTATACTCTTACAGAACCCTTGCTTAAATTTTGATCGCCCTTTGCTAGATTAGGTCAATTTTTATCCTCGATATTAGCAGTTTAAGTATGATTAATCGCCAAAGTTTGCTGAGATTCGCCCACAAGTTTAATCTCATTTTATTGATAATCGCTACAGTTTTTTGTCTTTGGGGTAATGCTGCTTTTGCCCATCGTCCCCATGATGTAATTAGTCAAGTGGAAGTTTCTCCTGATTTCCAGACAGATAATACAGTATATATCTTGGTGCGAAATAACTTTTATAAGTCTAGCGATGGAGGTAGCAACTGGACAAGATTAATTCAAGGTTTAGATTATACGGGGGAATTAAGTTCCTTATCCCTATCTACCCTCAATAAAAATATTCTATATCTAGCTTCAAGATCCAATGGTATTTATAAAAGTGAAGATGCGGGGGAATCTTGGCAGAAAGTTAATCAGGGTTTAGCAACTAACTTTATTAACTTCGTACAAATTGCTCCTTCCGATCCCAATATAGCAGCGGCAGTGGGATTAGAAAAAGGGGTTTATTTAACCGAAGATGGCGGTAAAAATTGGTCAAATATTTTCCCCACCAAGGCACTGATAACCTTTCTCGCTATTACTCCCAACAATCCTAATCGCATTTTTTTCGGGGATGAACAGGGTAAATTATACACTTCCTCCGATGGGGGGAAAACTTGGCAGAATCTCCCCCTACCCGCTAATGTGGGGGCAGTGGATACAATTGCTTTTTCCCCTAATCTAGACAGGGATAAAACCTTTTTTGTCGGCACAAAAGAAGCAGGTATTTTTAAAACCGTTGATGATGGTAAAACTTTCCAAGCTGTTAACGAAGGAATTAAGGATAAAATCATCGAAGACATCGTTATTTCTCCCGACTATGCCCAAAATTCAACCCTTTATGCCATCACTTGGTATGATGGAATGTATGTTTCTCAGGATGGGGGCAAAAGTTGGACAAAAATGAGCGAGGGTTTAACCAAAGACAAACAGGCTGATGATTATAAAGTTCCCCACTTTATGGATTTAAAAATAGTTCAAGATACGATGTTTTTAGGGGGATTTAATGGCTTATTTAAAACCACGGATAGGGGCAAACAATGGCAGGAAATAGAAACTTTAGCCCGGGGAACAGTTATCGCCATGGCGGTTTCTCCTAATTATGCTCAGGATGGTACTGTCGTCATGGCTAATTATGTAGGCAATATCTTCATCAGTCGCGATCAAGGGGAAACTTGGACACCAATTAATCGCGGTTTAGAGGTTTATCGACTTGGTCAAGATCCCGAAGAATCAGGACAAGATCCCCGGCGTTTCTTTGACATTGCCTTTTCTCCTAACTATGGAGAAGATAGAACTATTTTTGCTGGCTTTTTACGCAATAAATTTGCCAAATCCGATAACAGTGGTGATTTATGGAAAATTATCGAAATCGATGAAGGAGTCCGCGGTCCGAGGATAGTTACGTCTCCAGATTTTGCCAAGGATAAAACTCTTTTTCTCACCAATCAGCAGGGGAGAATATTTCGTTCTACCGATGGAGGAAATACGGTTAAAAATATCAGTGAAGTGGGCAGAATTTTCGGTAATTATGCCCCTGCTATGGTAGCTTCCCCCGATTTTGCTAAGGATAAAACTTTGTTTGTCACGGGAAAAGAGGGTATTTATCAAAGTGTTGATGGTGGACTAACTTGGAACAATGTCACTCAAGGAAACCCCCTATCAAAAACCCCTAATGTGCAGTTGGCAATGTCTCCCAATTATCCCAAGGATGGGACTATTTTTGCTGGGACAATTTCTGGTTTGTTTGTCAGCAAAGATGGGGCTAAAAGTTGGACAAAATTAGAGAAACCAGGGTTTAATCCGCAAGCATCAGTAGAAACTATTGCTATCTCTCCTGATTACGCTAATGATCGCACGGTAATGGTTAGTTTACAGGGAGATGGTTTGTTTAAATCTACCGATGGAGGAGAAACTTTTAAATCAATTGGTGATCCTAAAATACCCCTAGTGAAAATTCATAGTATCCCTTCCTCTGGTATCTCTGTTCAGTTTTCTCCTAATTATGCTCAAGATAAAACTTTATTCGGTTTTGGTGGCGCTAAAACTACAGTTTTTCGTTCCACCGATGGGGGAGAAACTTGGACAAGTGTAACTATTCCTCCTCATGCGGAAGAAAATACACCCCGCTATAAAATCGGTGAGTTTTTCTCTGGTCCCCTTGGCACAATCTTGCGCGTGGTTATCCCGATTCTCCTGGCAATCGCCGCTTATTTTCTGGTGGGTTTCTTGAAACTGGAGAAAATTATTAATCTTCCTAAACCATTCTTCCGCATGGCAGGGGCATTTATGATTTTTCTGTTTGTTTTCTTCGCTATCATTACCCAAGTTTAGGAGAAATTTCTGGTGGCGGGGCTTGACAAATCCCGCCGCTTGCCTTATACTTATATGTATAATGGGAATCCGTGCCTGCCTGCGACCTCTGATTTTTACGGTAGTCAACCCCTCAGAGAATTAACCATCGGCAACGTAGGGATTGACCATCTTAGCGGGGTCAACAATGCGATCAAAATCCGCTTCCTTGATGTATCCCAGTTGCAAGGCTGCCACTTTCAGAGTTAAATCCTTTTCTAGGGCATAATGAGCGACGTAGGCAGCCTTTTGGTAGCCAATCACGGGACTTAAGGCAGTCACCAGCATCAAGGATTGATTCAAAAAAGTCTCAATTTGTTTTTGATTAGCAGTCATCCCCTTAACCAAAAACTGACAGAAATTACCGCAACCATCAGTGAGCAAACGGATAGACTGCATGAGATTATGAATCAACAGCGGTTTATAGACATTCATCTCCAGATGTCCTCCAGCACCTCCCATCGTCACCGCTAAATCATTAGCCATCACCTGCACTGCTATCATCGATAAAGCTTCGCATTGGGTGGGATTAACTTTCCCCGGCATAATTGAAGAACCCGGTTCGTTTTCTGGCAGCTGTAATTCTCCTAATCCACAACGGGGACCACAGCTAAGTAAACGGATATCATTAGCAATTTTATACAGGGAACTAGCGATAGTTTTCAATCCCCCGCTCAAGAAAACTAGAGCATCGTGGGAACCTTGCACGGTAAACTTATTAGGAGCGGTAATAAAGGGTAATTTAGTCAGATTAGCGATTTCGGCAGCCACATCTCGATCAAAATCTGGGGGAGCATTAATTCCCGTACCTACTGCTGTTCCTCCCAAGGATAAACGATAGACTTTTTCTAGACATTTTTCTAGCCAATCGCTGCCATCATCCAATAAACCCACATAACCGGAGAATTCTTGTCCGAGGGTTAAAGGGGTGGCATCCTGTAGGTGAGTGCGACCAATTTTAACTATATTTGCCCATAATTGCGCCTTTTCATCGAGACTATTCCGTAATAGTTGCAGACTGGGAATTAATTTTTCCTTGACTGCCAAGGCAACGGCAATATACATGGCCGAGGGAAAGGAATCATTAGTCGATTGGGACATATTAACATGATCGTTGGGGTCCACGGGAGTTTTGCTACCCAGAGGATTCCCCGTCAGTTGACTGCAACGATTGGAGATGACTTCGTTGATGTTCATGTTAAACTGGGTGCCACTTCCCGTCATCCAAACGTAGAGGGGAAAGTTATCCGCGTGTTGTCCGGCTAAAATTTCATCGCAGACTTGACAGATTAGGTTTTTTCTCTCCTGACTGAGACGATTTTTTTGCTTATTGACAATCGCACAGGCTTTTTTGAGAATGGCATAGGATCCGATCATCTCCCGGGGCATGAGATTATCACCGATACTAAAGTATTGTAGGGATC
>NZ_JADEXI010000330.1:0-5197 GCF_015207185.1 Microcystis sp. LEGE 08355
GAGGAGGTGGAAAGAGCCGTAAACTTGATTAACAATCGTCCTCGAAAATGTCTTGACTATCGTACCCCGAATGAGGTATTCTATAAAGGTAGATCAGATAGTGATGCAATTCAGACTTGAATTGGCCTAATACCACGATTATTATAGGCGATCGGATTCTCCGATATTCTCGGTGTTACTTGTACATTATCGGGAATAGTAGCGGTATCAGTGCGTGCATTTCCCCGATTACTATACGCTGTCACATCGATAGGATTAATGCTCAAAGATTGCAGATAATCTGTAATCGCTCCTTGATCATCTCCCACGTCAGCGCTACTATTACCACGACTATAGAAAATTCTCGCATCACGGACTTTTTGTAGGAATACATTATAATCCTCGATCGCTCCCTGTTTATCCCCTTTTTCAAAACGCGCATTAGCCCGTTTATGATAGCCTTCTGGATCGTTAGGATAGGCAACTATATAAGTAGTATAATCTCTTTCGGCCGCAGCAAAATTTTTCAGAGCAAAATAAGCATCTCCCCGGGCTTGAGCATGACAAGAGACATTATAATTAGGACGAAAATCGGTTTCTCTGGAGTTATAAAAATAATTTTTCTCGGCAGATTCTCGGATATTTTCGCTACAGACAGATCGAGAAGTAAAACTAGGTGTATTAATCCCATCATCTTGGGCTAAGGCAATATTATAATTATCTACTGCCTCCTGATAACGACCCAATTTATACAGCACTAATCCCCGATGATAGTGAGCGGCTGCATCATGACGATTTCGTGCTACTGCCGCAGTAAAATCCTCTAAGGCTCCTGCGTATTCTTGATATTTATTGGCTCGCATTAACCCCCGATATACATAGGCTTTTGCGTCTTGGGGTTGCAGATAAATTGCTTGGTTATAATCTTGAATTGCCCCTTGATTATTGTTGAGTCTTAGGTGAGCATAACCACGTTTAAGAAATGCTCTAGCATGGGGAATTTTATCGTAGTTGGGATTAATACGGATAACAAGTGCTAAATCTTTGATGGCTCCATTATAATACTCGATCGCTGTTTGATACCCTTGGGGGGAATTAGAAGATAAGTTGGCTAATTCTACTTCCTCGTCAGCGATTTCAAGTTGTACTCTGGCACGGTTTTGATAACTGCTAGGAGCATTCTTGGCTAAAAATAGTTTGGGTGAGCATTTTAAAACGATTTTATAATCCTTAAAAGCCTCTCGTTTTCCCCCTATCTTTTCTAAAGCTATAGCCCGATTATAATAGCCTTCAATTAGATCGGGTTTGTATAAAATAGCCAGATCATAATCTTTGATAGCCTCTGCATAATTTCCCCACTGAGAGTATAGCTGTCCTCGATGATAATAGCCGCGATAATCTTCAGTTTCATAACCAATGAAACGCTGGTAATAATCTAAAGCCAAGGATTGATGATTGAGCAAAGACGCAATAATTGCTAGGTTAAAGTAAACTTCGCTTTTATTGGGATTATACTTAAAGGCTTGCTGAAAATCTGAGCGAGCAGCTTCTAATAATTTTAGCTGATGCTGATCCTTGATTCGGCTTTCTCGCTCAATCAAGGGTGTTTCTTCCTCAATAACAGGGATTTCCTCAACTATAGGGGTTTTTTCCTCAATAACAGGTATTTCCTCGGCTATAGGGGTTTTTTCTCCCTCAATCACCATGGCTAACTTTAACACACCTCTTTGATAATAGGCTTGAGCTAGTAACTGTCGATCTTTGAAGGCGGGAGCATTATAATTACTATACCAAATGTATTGACTGAAATCATCGATCGCACCGTTTTGATCGTTGATTTTTTCTCGGGCCATTCCCCGTTGAAGATAAAGTTTAATCGTACCCAGATCGCTAGGATAGACTCGCAGAGTGGCTGAATAATTAGCAATTTCTCTTTTAAGAGCATTAGTATCAACTTCTTCCCTAGAAATAACGGGACATTGTAGGTTTTCTACTGCTTTAACTGAGCTAACTTCTAAACCCAATAATTCCCAAAACAACAGGGGAGACAATAAAAGTATTTTTCTAAAAAGCTTGACATTTAAACTATTTTGTGCGGGGGGGGGGTAATGGCTTGCGCTGTCAGGGTTTTAGTGATTAAGGATTGTTGTGGCATGATGATTAAAAAAATTTGCCCTAAATATAATTTGGTAATTTAATTATAACTGAACTTCTCCCGTATGAATATATTAGGCATGGCTAAAAGTCTTACAGAGCCTATGCTAAAGCTGGGTAATTTTAATGTACTAATGAGAATGAACGTCTGAAATCCTTATTTTCCTGAGAAGCGCCATGGAGTAAGGGTATCGTTGGGCAGCTTAACTAATACATTAGTTCTGTCTAGGCTGGCTACGATTGCTCGCTGCCGGTCGGCACTTAAGGGCAAGGTTTCCACTTTCCCCGACTGGCTCCTGAATCCTCACCCCACCAAGAAACATTTTCAGCCAACCCTATTTAAGAGCCAATTTTAAAGGCTTCTAGAAATAAACTATAGGTGATACCAATTTTGAGTAAATTGAAAGATTCTCGCAGAATCGGTGCAGGTTTAGCCTGAGAACTTTTTCGGTAAACAATCCGGCTAATCGCCTCCGTAAACAGCAGCAATAAACCAGCAGCCGTGACATCCCATTGAGCAGTTTGACCAGCAGTGGTGACAATTGCTTGCCCAGAAAAAACTCCAAATAAAACACAAATTATCTGTAGGGAAATCCGTCGCCAAGGATTACCAAAAAAGCGATTAAATCGACTGCTGGTGACATTAGCCAGCGTACTTAAACGGGTGCGTTGCATGGCCATATTTATTTAGAAGTAATACGGTTAAGAAGCCACAAAGAAGTAACAATACCAGTAAAGTGAGCGAGAATTGTATTAGTATTGGCCTGCACAATTAACAGGTCAACAGAATTAACAAACTGACTGGGGTTAGAGGCAACATTAAAAGTACCTTGGGGAACATTGAGGGATTTAATTAAGACAATTCCCGCCAAGGCTTGCGCTCCCAAAATAGTTAAAAACATCCCGATAATATTAGCGATTAAACCCTGACGGATTAACTGAATAGTATCGGATTTTTTCGGGCGACTATCTTGATCACCTCTCAACATTTGACGGGCAATTTTCATGTAACGAGAAGAAAAGAAAATGGCAACCACCAAGAAACAAGCCCCACCAATAGCACACAAAACACCGATTTCAATGCCAGAAGTGCGTTGTCTCGTCCCTAATAAACTAGCGGTAGCAATGAGTAATAAAACCCCCGAAATTACGCCCAGGACAATCTGCGTCCAAAAACCGATTCTTCCCTGACGTAAAAGGATATTAGCAGCTCGTTGGACGGCCGGAGGCAAGGAATAAAGATCAGAATCTCTAGTGGTGGATATATTGGTAATTTCTGATTGTTTGTCTCTCATCGGGGTTAAGCTAGGGATTGGGTACATCTGGTCTTGATCTATTTTCGTCTTTTTTTTTGCCCATGGCTAGAGATTTAATAAACCTCTGGCATAATTAATTTTTCAGGGTTCAAAGACGGCAAAAATGATGATTAAATGGTCTAAAATCTGTAAATAGACCATTTAATTGATTGTTATTCATTCTTAATTCTCCTGACTACTGGCTACTGACTCCTAACCCTAACAACAATTTTTGATTTTTACAAGCGGTCTAATTTTGACACTGACTGGCTATCTGTTTAGCTTCCACCTGTAAACGCTGGGCCATGCGAAACATTTCTTGGCCGGTGTGGAGAGAGCGATCATCGTAGTTAAGGGTAAAGGTTTCCAATTCTTCGAGTCCGTCAGTGAGATGATTGAGACAGTAGTAAAGAGAAGCGGCCACTTTGGCCATTTTGGCAGGGTTAGGCCGTTGGCAAAAGAGGGTTTTAGCTCGATCGAGATTTTGGCGACAGGTTTCTAGATAGTCTTGAAAAACAGCCATCAACTGATCATCGAAGGGATCGGCGGATAGGTGATCGATCTGACCTTTGAGAGGTCGGATAATTTGACCGATCAGGCGATTAATCGGGCTATAGGTCTGGTTATACCACTGTTTGACTAGGGCTTCGTCTTCCTGGACCGCTTCTTTGTAACGATGGTAATTTGCTTGGGCGGTGGCAGTGCGTTGGGCGCGGGGAGAATTGGCGATTATTTGGTTATCGTAGTCCTTTCTTAGTCTCGGATCGCTTAAAATCTCGTAGGCGGCGTTAATAGCGACGATTTTATCGTGACTGGCACTATCGTTTTGACTATCGGGATGGAATTGTCTGGCTAAACGCCGATAGGCCCGTTTAATCTCGTCAGGGGTCGATTTATGGCTGATTTCTAAGGTCTGGTAGTGGTTGCCGGTCATGAGCGCAAGCGATCGATCTGTCTTTTATTATTATCGACTATGGTTAACGCAGCGCAGAAGGAGAATTGTCAGTGATCAGTGATCACTGATCACTGATTTAGACAAAAGGATTGATTTCAGGGATATCCTCGATCGAGGGTAAGTCTATTGGGCCCGATCGCTCTTGTCTAAGATAATAGGGACAATGAAGCTGACAATCGGGACGATGGGGAAAATCAACTAAATCATTTTCGTATGCTGATAGATAGCGATCGAGATCCTTCAATAAACGGCGTAAATCCCGCCCTGTCTGTTGGTGTAGTTTCCGATTATAGTTAAAAGTAATTTGTTCGGGGCTGCGGGGCAACTGCACAAACCAATAGGTCATCGATAAACTATCAAGAGGATAAGCAGAAGTTTCTCCCAAAACATACAGATAAAGTCTCGTCTGCCAATTTTTGGCTAGTTTGTCGGCATCGATCGGTTTTAAGTAGGTTTTCCAGTCAAAAATTACCGCTTGATCGCTCTCTAATAAAATTAAATCATAGATAACCGTTAATAAATAATTACCCACAGTTAAACTGCGACAATGTTCCGCTTCTCGATTGGTTTCTCCCGGATTTTGGGCAATTGCTGGGGCCGCTTTTAATAGGGCCGTTAAACAATGTTCTAACTGTTCATTTTCCCGTAATAGAGGCGCGATCGGCAGCCCTAATTCCCGCTGCTGTAATAATAGGTGAAACTGACTGCCCCATTCTTGCCGCTGCAATTGCCCAGGGTCAGCCGATGTGTTATGTACCTATACAGAGCCTTTTTGAACTCTCCGTGCACTGGTTACCAATAGGTTTAAATGCCC
>NZ_JADEXI010000331.1:0-5183 GCF_015207185.1 Microcystis sp. LEGE 08355
CCCTATACCCCACACCCTGTCCCCACGAAAAACTTTTTCAGCAGACCCTAGATGGTGTTGCTCGCAGTATGTATGTATTATGACAATAGCCCTCTGAGTGTTAACGATGACTATAATCCTAGAGAGGATTCTTTTTTTCCTATCACTGCATAGAAGGGATCAGCAACCATAATTCCTAACATTTGTAGGAAACTGGGGGTAGTAGCAGGACGAACGATCGCCTGTACTTCCCTAAATCCCGCTACCGATTTAAAATAGGATTTCACTAACGCTACTCGGCCTAAATCGCTATTATCGCGCCAAGCAGCGATCGCTTTTTGATAAAACATCCGATTGGAAAAACTAACCACCACCAGACCATTAGGCTTTAAAATACGATACAGTTCCGCAAAAATCGCCTCTGGATACTGCAAATACTGCACCGACACCGTGATTAACACCGCGTCAAAAGAACTATCCCCTAGGGGCAATTTTGGCTGTGCATTGAGGTCTTGGACAAAATAACTATGCAAGCGGGGATTTTTGGCTAACTCCTCCCCATTCATCCCGTGACCTTCGATATGCTCAAACTCCATCTCCTCCGGTAAATGGGACACCCAGCTGCTCATCAGGTCTAAAATGCGTGTATTCGGCGATAAGATCTCTCGGTAGAGAGCGGTTAATCGATCGATAAAACCCTCATCCACGTGGGTGACAAAGCGGGGAAAAGCATAAAAATCGCTGTCTTTGGTCGGATCGAGTTTAGTTCTTTCTTCGGGTCGGAGCATTTTTGTCAAGTTAATTTTACTATTCTTAACATACCCCACAGACAGAAAAAAGGGTTAACCGAACTGGTCAAAGTTAGATGGCACAAAGAAGACGATACCTTGAACCCAGGCCAAAGATTTACACCTCATCTCGACCTACTCCAGATAACTGAGTATGTCAAGTGTTGGATATTCCCTTAGAATGTAAAATGTAAAGACTGTAGATACATAAGGTTAATTCATGTTTTGGTCCGACAAAATTGCTGCGGATGCACAAATAAACCAAGTTGTCAACGATTCAAAAACCCCGTCTGGAAGAGTTCATGTTGGATCGTTGAGAGGGGTTGTGATCCATGATGTGATTGATCGAGCCTTGAAACATTCTGGTAAATCATCGAAATTCCTCTATGGTGTTGATGATTATGATGCACTTGATACTGTTCCCCATTATCTCGATCGAGAGAAGTTTGCACCTTACTTAGGGTTTCCCCTTTGCAATGTCCCTTCACCGGACAATAGTGCCAGCGATTATGCAAAGTACTTCATGGGGGAGTTTCTAGAGGTTTTCGAGCATTTGGGGGTTAGACCAGAGGTTTACTATTTGCGTGATCTATACCGCTCAGGTCGATTAAATTCCTACATTGATACCTTCCTCAAAAACGCTCATTTGGTCAGAGAAGCCTATCTAGAGGTGAGCAAAGCGCGTCGGCCAGATAACTGGTATCCCTTTCAGATCGCTTGTGAAAATTGCGGCAAGATTGCAACAACGGTTGTGTCAGATTATAACGGGTCAGAAGTTTTTTATACTTGCAAACCTGATGCAACAGATTGGGTTCAAGGTTGTGGTCATTCAGGCTGGGTTTCTCCTTTTAATGGCAATGGTAAATTACCTTGGAAAGTTGAGTGGGTGGCAAAGTGGGATCTATTGGGAATCACCATTGAGCTTGCGGGTAAAGATCACTCCCAGAAAGGAGGATCTAGAGATGTCGCGAATGCAATTTGTCGAAAAGTGCTACGAAAACAGCCACCTTTCCATTCACCCTACGAATTCATTTTAGTCAATGGCACGAAGATGAGTTCATCAAAGGGGGTTGGTTCAAGCGCCAAAGAAATCGCTGAGTTACTTCCTCCTGAGCTACTTCGATTTTTAATGCTACGAACTCAGCCTAAGACAGTTATTAACTTTGCGCCCAATTATGAAACGACAACTCGGCTATTTAGAGACTACGATTCTCTAGCTGATAAGTATCAAGCTTTATCAGCAGATGCCCAGCAAGAATCTGCTTTGCCTGAAGAGTTAATGCCATTGTTTTACTCTCAACTTGATGGAGTAATTAAGCCTTACCATCCTTTTGATCTCAGCACGCTGATTTCTTTACTGCAAGTGCCTCATCTCGATATTCGTCAAGAGATTGAAAAACGTAGTACTCAGCCTTTAAGCGAATATGATTGGCAAATTGTCAATCAAAGGATTTCAGTTGCTCAAAAATGGTTGGCGGACTATGCTGACGAAGAAGAAAAATTGGTTCTTTATCTTGACAGGATTCCTGAGAAAGTTAGGGACTTGACTCAGGAGCAGGTTGCTTATCTTAGACAGCTAACTCATAGCTTGACAGATGTTCAAGGTTGGGAAGCTGACGAATTGCAAACAACCTTATTTGCAACAGCAAAAGAGTTAGAAATGCAGCAACCCCTTGCATTTAAAGCTGTTTATTTATCGTTCTTAGGTAAAGAGCGTGGGCCAAAAGCTGGAGCTTTGCTGTCTTATTTAGAGCGTGATTTTGTGATTACTCGTCTTCAAGATGTTGTGCAAATAAATGAATCTCAGCTTGATCTTATTTCTGAATAGACAGAAAAAAGGGTTAACCGAACTGGTCAACCCCTAGGCTTGGGAACGCGCTGTAAATCTTAGCTTTGAACGACTAGCTTAACGTTAGCGTTTTGCAGACCGCGCTGTTTCACTTCGGATAGGGTTTTGTTCACAGCGTATTTTTGGTTGATCGAGTTGATCAATTCGGTTTGATTGTGTTTTTTGGCTACACCCCAGAGGTCAGCGATTAAATCGAAACTGCCGTCGGTGTTGCGAGACCAACCGAGATCATATTCGCCATCGAGAACAGCAACGATGTCGGAGCGAACCCGTTGACCGTTGTAACCACGAACATCAGCTTCGGTTTTTACGCTAATACCGAGGTCGCGGAGAGAAGCTTTGAGGATTTCGGCATCGGTGATTTTGGTCCGGAGAGTGCTAAAATGAGACATTGGAATTTCCTCTTTGTAGATAAGAATCAACAACAACAGATTGAGAGTTAAAGAGTGCCGCCAAGCGGCTTTGCGAGGCATTGCTAGTCCCTGAGAACTAGCCTTTCATCCCGTTGGGAGCGGGCGAAAGTCTGTTAGAACTCCAATCGCTGGTACTCAGCGACGGAGGCCGAAGCAGGTCGGGCGCGTTGTCTGGCCCAATCACGCAGGGCAGTTACCTGTTCGGTCATGGTGCGAGATAGGGGCAGAGTCGCCTTAATCGCCGCAATAATGTCTAATTGCGTGAATTCGCGATCTTGGGCGAAGGCCTCATACATGGCGGCAATCAGCGCCTGTTCTATTTCCGCACCGGAAAACCCATCGGATACCTTGGCTAACTGCTCCAAATCGAAGCGAGAAATGTCGGAGCGTCGTTTAGTCAGGTGAATATTAAAGATATCTTGTCTTTCTTCGGAATTGGGCAAATCGACAAAGAAGATTTCATCGAAGCGCCCCTTACGGAGAAATTCCCCCGGTAGCCGTTCAATCCGGTTAGCTGTGGCCATAACGAAGACGGGCGAGGTTTTTTCCTGCATCCAAGTCAGGAAGGAGCCGAAGATGCGGCTAGAGGTTCCCCCATCGGAATCGGCAGATCCTGTACCACCAGCAAAAGCTTTATCTAATTCATCGATGAAAAGAATGGCTGGAGAGATGGATTCGGCAGTTTTTAAGGCATTACGCAGGTTAGCCTCGGACCGTCCCACCATGGAACCATCGTAAACCCGTCCCATATCTAAGCGCAGGAGCGGTAAACTCCAGAGGCGCGAGGTGGTTTTAGCGATTAAGGACTTACCACAGCCTGGTACTCCTAAAATTAGCATTCCTTTCGGTTGGGGCAGTCCGTAACCTCTGGCTCTTTCTGTAAAGGCGTTTGAGCGCTGTTTTAACCATTTTTTTAGTTCTTCCAGACCGCCGACGGCATTGATGGTCTCGTCCTCTTCAATGTATTCTAAAATTCCGTTGCGGCGAATCAGTTGTTTTTTCTCGGAAAGGACGATTTCTACCTCGTCTTCCGTGAGTCTGTTCGCTTTTACATGGGCTTTGCGGTAAACTTTTTCGGCTTCATCTTTGGTTAAACCTAAGGCCGCTTTCAGGAGTTTTTCCCGGACCTCTGTGGTGGTACGACGATTTTGATTTTTGCTTAGGTGTTGCGAGAGAACCGTATCTAACTCTCCCATGTCGGGCAGGGGAAAATCCAGAACTACCACATCTTTCTCTAGTTCTATGGGGACTTCTTGCAGGGGAGACATTAAAATAATGATTTTTTCGGTTCCTTTAAAGCTGGCGATCGCATCTCTTAACCAGCGAGTGACAGGAGCAGAAGTGATGAACGGATGCAGGTCTTTGAAGATGTAGATGCCCGCTTCCCGTTGACGCACTACCCATTCGATCGCCGCTTCCGGAGACACGGTATTATGTTGACTGGTTTGGCGCGGTTGACCTAGTTCGATCATGCCGTGGGTGACAGTCCAGACAAACACCCGTCGATGTTGTGTATTTAGTTGGGCTATTTTGCTGATGGCTTCTTCTGCCCTTTCCTCCTCGGAGGTGACGAGGTAAATCAGGGGATACTGAGCCTTGACGAGAATTTCTAGCTCTTCTTTCATAACATCGACCCTATTTGTGGTAACGGTTTAGACCTTGGGCGGCTGATGGCTGTAGATGCCTTGTTCGGCTACTGCGAGTTTAGCAGGGAACTAAGGCTGCTTCTCCCTCTGCGGTTCCTTGAGCGCCAACGGGTTCGGGAACTTCGATCGGGAACTCGTCGCCCACTATTGCGGGCTGGCGTTTGATCGACCTTAGCCGATCTTCTTTCATCACTAACGCGGCATCACACTCGGGACAGACATGAACCTGATAGGTTTTGCCGTAGGCGGTGGCTTCGATTTCCTCTACCTTTTCGGGGTATTTCAGGTAAAAAGCGATCGCTTTCTCCACCAGCCCTGACATCGATTCTTCATCGATCGCGGCTCTGATCTTTAGTTGACGATGGACTCCAGGGGGAAGGTACAGTGTGACTTTTTGCTTGTCTTGCATATCACTAAATTGGTTTACCCGGGTATGTGTCTCTACTATAACCACTGTCTTTCTCTCCTGTCAAGATGGTAAGCTGTTATAACGGCATAATTGTAATAT
>NZ_JADEXI010000332.1:0-5180 GCF_015207185.1 Microcystis sp. LEGE 08355
ACATTATATTTAACCGCCTCGATCAGAAATTGTCGCTGTAGTTCGTGCAGTTTCTCTGGCATTTCCTGGCAGAGATCCCGAGCTTGCGTCCAATCCGTACTGCCGTCGTATAGTTCCCAGATATCATCGTCGAAAGGAACCATCGTCTGTCCAGTCATCACCCACGGGGTGCGGTGCTTGGTAATCGCGCTCCAACCCTTGTAATAGATGCCCCGATTGCCAAACATCTCGAAATACTGCACATCATGACGTTCGGGGGCAGCTGCGTCGTTAAAGGTATAAACCATACTCGTACCCTCGTAGGGACTTTGTAGGACACCGTTAACCATCGTCGGTTCGGGAATGCCTACCACTTCCAACACCGTCGGGGCCACATCAATAACGTGACAGAATTGGTGACGAATCCCACCTTTTTCCTGGATGAGTTTGGGGTAACGAACAATCGTACCGTTGCGGGTGCCGCCCCAGTGGGAAGCGACCTGTTTCGTCCACTTATAGGGGCTACTCATCGCCCAGGCCCAACCGACCGCGTAGTGATTATAGGAATCGGGCGCACCGAAGTCATCTAGTTTCGAGAGGAGAAATTCCGGGGTTTCTAGACTCGCTAACCCGTTAAAGTTGGCCATCTCGTTAAACGCGCCCTGAAGCGTTCCCTCGGCGAAGGCACCGTTATCACCGACGATGACGTAAATTAGCGTATCGTCGAGGATTTCTAGCTTTTCTAAGGCTTGAATCACTCGTCCCACCTGATCATCGGTATGTTCCAGAAAGGCGGCGTACACCTCCATCTGGCGCTCTAATACCGGCTTCAGGCGCTCGTCCATGTCATCCCATGGGGGAATTTCGGCGTGACGGGGGGTGAGTTCGGCATTTTGGGGAATTACGCCCAGTTCTTTCTGTCGGGCAAAGGTGATCTCACGCTGGCGATCCCAACCGTGAGCGAATTGGCCTCGATACTTGTCGATCCACTCCTTCGGGACGTGGTGGGGGGCGTGGGTTGCGCCGGGGGCGAAGTAGGCAAAGAAAGGCTTATTGGGGGCGAGGGCTTTTTGTTGACTAATCCAAGCGATCGCTCGATCGGCCAGATCCTCGGTCAGGTGATAGCCTTCCTCCGGAGTTTTCGGCGGTTCGATCGGGGTCGTTCCCTCGTAAAGTGCCGGGTCCCACTGGTTATTTTCGCCACCGATAAAGCCGTAGAAATACTCGAATCCACCCCCGCCGGAGGGCCAAGCGTCAAAGGGACCGATCGGGCTGGTTTGCCAAACGGGTACTTCGTGGCACTTACCGAACTGCGCCGTGGAATAGCCGTTCAGCTTCAGGGTCAAGGCGAGGGGGGCTTTGGTGTTGGGACGAACGGAACTCTGCCCGGGGGCGGAGGTGGCGGTTTCGGTGATGTTGCCCATGCCGACCGAGTGATGATTCCTTCCAGAGAGCAAAGCCGCGCGGCTGGGAGAGCAGAGGGCAGTGGTATGAAAACGGGTATATTTTAGCCCCTGTGCCGCTAATCGCTCGAAAGTGGGGGTATTGCACGGCCCACCGAAGGCACTGGAGGCTCCGAAGCCCACGTCATCGAGCAGCACGATCAGCACGTTGGGCGCACCGGCCGGCGGTCGGATATCTCGAATCGGGGGATAGTCAGTGTCCGGATTCTTCGCGTCGTAGGTGGTTAGACCGAAGGGGGTTAAGTCGGGAATCGGTAGAATTTGGCGTTGGATCGGTTTGTCTTGGGTCATCTTGAGGGCTCCTTTTAAATTGTGCGATCGAGAGGTGAAAATCGGAAAAATCGGCTATTTCATTACCTTGATCTCCCCCGGCCGCCAAGACTGGTTAAACCAAGGCTCTAGGGGACCGTAGAGTCGGAGGATAGTATTCCAGCCCGTGCCAGGGACCGTCTGTATCCAGTTCTTTTCCTTACCCGCCGGAGCTTTCGGTCCGAAATAGACATCTACTGAACCGTCGGGGTTGCTGAGAAGTCCTTTCGTCTGACTGCTAACGCTGGGAAAGCGTTGATCGGTCTGGATCATCGATCGCGTCTGGTTGCTGTAAAGGATAACTGACCAGAAATCTTTAACGGGAACGTTCGGGGGTAGGTGCAGGCGATAACTCTTGCCACCGTCGAGAGGGTTTCCTTGAGCATCGCGGGCCGTCCATGCGTATTGGGAACCCCGTCCCACCATTTTCTCTTCCATTGCAGGAGTAACACCCGTCGCCATGAAGTAGTAATAGATATAGGCATCGAGGTTGAGAACACCGGGCTGGGTCTGGAACTGGTAGCCACCGATAAAAGGTAATTCCCAATGGCTGTTAGCGTAGTAGTAAGCGTTTTTGTCCCGCATCTGGAAGGCGATCGCCCGGGCTGTGGCATCCCCGACAGCGGCCGCTTCGGTGAGGATTTTTTTCATCCGCGCATCCGGCGCGAAGGGCTTGCCTTTTTCAATGCCGATCGCCGCATAGTATCCTAGTCGAATCTGATCGAGGGATTCGCTCGGTTCTTCCTGCACGGCTTGATTAAGGAATTCCCAAAACCGATAATCCGCCGGGGCGACTGTGTTGAAAGGTTTGCCGGACATATCGACGAAATTTAACGGTTTTGGATTGTTGGTATCCGTCAAGGGATAGATTTTCGTGAATTTTTTCACCAACTCTACCCCCGGTTTCGGATCTCCGTTGACCAGGAAACTCCGCCAAGGAACCCAGAGATTAAAAGTCGGCGATCGCACTAAGGTATATCCCGATGGCACTTCTCCCGTATACCCCGGCGGTAATAACAGGTACTTGCCCCCTTCCCCCTTATCCGGCCCAGTAATCCCCACATCGATCACCCAACGGAACCAGAGATCGTTAATCGTCCCCAATACCTTCGGGGGAACTTCCAAGACGATCGGCCCGTTTTTCAGGTCGATCCACGCCCAACTGTAAACGGTATTATCGTTGGCGGTGAGAAAGATCGATCGCGAGTCTAGCAGCTCCTCGAAAATCGGCA
Organism: Microcystis sp. LEGE 08355; assembly: GCF_015207185.1. Taxonomy (NCBI): domain Bacteria; kingdom Bacillati; phylum Cyanobacteriota; class Cyanophyceae; order Chroococcales; family Microcystaceae; genus Microcystis; species Microcystis sp. LEGE 08355. Next base: position 2,984 of record NZ_JADEXI010000332.1, read on the forward strand.
CGACGGTATTGGCGGGTCCCAAGGTGCGGATTGCGTTGCGGTTAGCAACCTGATTGACCGCCGGAATGGCCAGTAGATAGGCTTGAACGGCGCGCTGGAAATCGAGGTTATCGAATAGTTTATCGGCGGTGGCTTTGTCGGGAAAACCATCGAAGAAATTTAACTGGCCGAGACGGGTTTCTACTCTAGCGGGGGAGGCGATCCCAGGTGGTAGGGGAGTGGAGAATTGGAATCGGGGATCGGCGGGAGAACCGCTCAGGGATTGTCCGATACTCGGATAGGCGGCGATGAGCGAACTGACAGTTACGAAGACGAGAACGACCGCAACTAAGGGCGCTCGTTCGGTAAGCCGGAAAAAGCGTGCCGCTATGCGGATACCTGCGGGATCGAGTAGTTTTTTGAGGTTTCTCAACATGGTTAACCGGTTATGTCAAAAATCGCTTATATTTCGGTACAGAAATAACGGGGAAAGAAAGGGGATTTCCAGAGATTTCCGCTTCTGCGATCGCCGAAAATCACTGGACGCTGTAACCCCGTCCCTCCATACAGGCTGTCCAGGCTTGATAGTAGGTTTGTAATCGCTGGTTTTCCTCTTGGGTCGCTTCGACTTGCGCTTGCTCGGCCTGCTGTTGTTCTTCTCGTTCTCGGAACAGTCCCGCCAAGGCCCCGACTCCCGCCCCGATCGCTGCACCTTCCCCAGTATTCCCAGCGATCGCTCCTCCGACCGTTCCTAATAAAGCGCCTCTGGCACTTGCGCGAAGCACTTGTCCCTGTTGCGAGGATTGGGCGGCAGTGGCGGGGGATATCTGATCCGGCTGACTGGGATCGACCCCGGTTTGCTGTTTTGCCCAAGAATAACAAGCGTAATGGTCTTGCTGTTGTTGTTCTTGGCTTTGTCCTTGACTGGGATAGGCGAAGGGTTCGGCCACTTGAGCCAAACTGACATCGGTATGGAAAAGAATACTTCCTAATACGATCACGCTCAGGGTTTCGATCGATCTTTTCATGAGATACTCCGATCAACTGAATCGATAATTAATTGTTAAAAACGAGAGAAAAACTCGATAAATTTAGACAGATTACCGAGAGGATTAAATCGTTCCCGAAAAGTCAAGTGATCAACTGTCCCGGGCCCGCTACCAGCAAGACAATTAACTGTTCTCCCAACCTCAACACTACTCGTTCACCTCGGAAGCGGGAACCTGTACGGAGAAGTCGCCGCACTGGAGGGTCAGTTTTCCGGGGTTATTAAACTGATTGCCGCGCACCAATTGCGGATCCGCCGGACGCGTCTGACCGGGATTGGTATTCTGACAGATAATCGTCGTGATTTTCGGATCTTGGTTAGGAGTGATAAAAGCCGCACCCACATAAGCTTTTAGCTGATTGCTGACGGTTGAGCGAGCGGGGATAACGTAGCTATAGGCGGCCTCGGAAGTGGTGCGAATGGCATAATCAAAGGTTTTCGGCAAAGTAACCCCGAAATCTTCTTGAACATTGTCAACTTGCGCTCGAAAATTCCCGTTATTCTGATAATAGGTGCGCTGTCCCTCGGTCATCTTGGCGACGGCTTGCAAAGCGGCGTTCTGAGCTTGAGCGATCGAATTACCTGTTTGACTTAGAGTCAGATTGCCTGTAGCGAGGAGAGCGAGAGAACTAAAAAGGAAAGCGAGGGAAAAATGTCGGTTAGGTTTTCTCATGGGATATTCAAGGCTAATAAATCTTTAAAAAGGTGCGGTCACGACCCGATAGTAAACCCCGTTAGCACCGTAGGCGGGACTTAACCAAGCCGTACCGCAGCGGTAATAAGTGCTTGTACCAACTGGGTTATAAACGCATCCCCCTGGGAGGTTAGTATAGATCGCTCCGAGGGCGTAGGCACTGCCCGCCGCAAATCCTGCATTGTAGGATTCCGCTTGATTGGCAGTGGCAGCCGTGGCGCCGAGGGCGACTCCTGTGGTGGCCGCCGCTCCAGCTGCGGCCCAACCACCGCAGTTATAACAGCCCGCACCGTAGTAACTATTGACAACGGTGGGCGGTTGACATCCTCGCCGCCGTGAAACGGACGGCGATTCCCAAACCTCACGATTTGGGTTTCTGCTTCTTTCCCGAAGGATTTTTCGCACCTGCCTTAACAGATTTACTCTGTTCTGGTCTTATGGTCGCGACCCGGACTGACACCGCAAGCCCTGCGGCC
>NZ_JADEXI010000333.1:0-5160 GCF_015207185.1 Microcystis sp. LEGE 08355
GTAGTTTAAGTGTAGATGATGTCAAAGAATTAATCAAGAATCTAACAGAATTTAGGCAATTTTTCCCCGAATATAACCACAAACAATTATATGGGGCAGTAGCAGGCATTGAAATCGAAGAAGGAGCGGATAAATATGCTTATCGTCAAGGTTTATTTGTCTTGGCACAAAGGGGGGAAAATGTAGCAATTCTTAACGATACTGAGTTTCAACCGAAAACGTGGTATAATCCTTAAACTTGTCTTTGGGAAAGTCCAGTGCAATTCTGGTACTGTGCCGCAGCTGTAATCAAGTAAAAAGAGTACATCTTCCCTTTTTCCTTGCGAGTCAGAATACCAATTACAAGCTTTTGATCGGTAGTATAGACAACTAATTTTCTAACTACTTCTCTGCGTCGCATGGAGAACAAACAACGGTGAATTGGTTAGTTAAAGCAAATGCTTGTCCCGGTTTATTTTATGGAACTGCTGCCCAGGATGGGTTTTTAATTCGTCTCCGCACCCCCGGTGGATGGCTCAATTCTCCACAGGGAAAAGCGATCGCCACTTGGCTCGAACAATGGCAGAGTACAATACAAGTTACCAATCGGGCAAATCTGCAAATTCGCGGACTGCAAAAATCCCCCAGTTTAGAAGAATTTCAAACTCTGCAAAAATTAGGGTTAGCTGCCCATAATCCCAGTATCGATCATCTGCGTAATATAATGTCCAGTCCCACGGCTGGAATTGACTGCCAAGAATTGATCGATACTCGTCCATTAGTCCAAGAATTAGATAATTTTATCCAAAATTATCCATCAATCGTCCAACTAAGTCCTAAATTTAGTATCGGGATCGATGGCGGTGGTGCAGTGGGAATTAGCACCAGTTCAACTATGGCCTGGCAACACCGCTATAACGAGATTCAGCTATCAGCAATTGCCCTCAATAATCCGACAAATTTAACTTCTCTTGTTTGCTTTCGATTAGCCCTCGCAGGAGATAAACAATTCTATGACACGGACTTATTAATTGAGCCAGAAAACTGTTTAGCTGTGGTCAAAGCTTTAGTAACTGTTTATCTCGATTATGTTCAACAAACCCCTAACATTAAGGGGAAAAAACCGCGGATGAAACACCTACTCAAAGATTGGGGATTGACAAAATATCTCGAACAAGTTAACTCCCAATTACATCAGACTTCTACTGGCATAATACAACCGCAAGAATACCAGCAAGCTGCCCATTCTACTCAACCCTATTTTCATCTAGGAATTCATCCTCAAAAGCAACCCGGATTGTCTTATATCGGCCTATCATTAAGATTAGGACAATTGACGGCTAATCAACTATCGGGATTAGCGGCACTATCAGAAACTTTTGGCAGTGGTCAGTTACGATTAACCCCTTGGCAGACTGTTATATTACCCGATATTCCCGATGAAAAAGTGTCAGAATTGTTGCCAAAACTGGCATCACTAGGATTATCCACTTCTCCTGGATGGGATGCGGGGATAGTTGCCTGTAGCGGTAAACCGGGTTGTGCAGCAGCGGCCACTGCAACTCAAATTCATGCTTCTCTCCTAGCAGATTATTTGCAGGAACACTTAACCTGCAATTCTCCTGTTAATATTCACTTGACGGGTTGTGCTAAATGCTGCGCTCAACCGGGTCCAGCCGAAATTACCCTTTTAGGAACTACCATCGAGGAAAATGGCCAAATACTAGAAGCTTATCAAGTCTATATGGGTGATAGTAAAAAATTCTTAGAAACACCTATATTTGAGGGAGAATTTGCCAAGATTACCCCGCTCATAGCCCAAATTTTAAGCTCCCAAAACTCGAAAAATTTAGATGAATAGAATGGAATACATTAAGAATGGTGAGGAAATTTACCGCAAATCTTTTGCTATTATTCGGGCTGAAACTAACTGGAAAAATCTCCCCGATGATTTAGCTCATGTGGCGGTTCGTCTAATTCATTCCTGCGGGATGACAGACATAACAGAAGATTTAGAAGCATCACCGGACGCGGTTAAAATCGGACGAAATGCCCTCGCTGGAGGTGCAGCAATTCTCTGTGATTCTCAAATGGTCGCTAATGGCATTACCAAAGCCCGCTTACCTAAAGATAATCCGATTATTTGTACCCTCAATTATCCAGAAGTAACCGAGTTAGCACGGCAAATTAATAATACCCGCTCCGCTGCTGCCTTAGAACTTTGGCGACCTCATTTAGCTGGAGCGGTGGTAGCCATTGGTAATGCACCGACCGCACTTTTTCGCCTACTAGAATTGCTCGATCAAAATGTAGATAAACCGGCTTTGATTTTAGGCTTTCCCGTGGGATTTGTGGGAGCGGCAGAGTCGAAAATAGAATTAGCAACTAATAGTCGTGGCGCGCCATTTATTACCCTACACGGACGTAGGGGAGGCAGCGCAATCGCAGCAGCGGCAGTCAATGCTTTAGCAAAAGAGAACGAATTATGAATAAATTAGGCAAACTTTATGGATTAGGAATCGGGCCTGGCGATCCCGAATTGTTGACGCTAAAAGCACACCGGATTCTCACAACTGTTCCGGTAATTGCCTATCCTACCTTAGAAAGTGGCAAAGTTTTGGCACGGGCAATTGTCTCGGATTTTATCCGTCCCGAGCAGATAGAAATTCCCATGCCTTTACCTTTTAGTGTCGAGCGCAGTTCTCAACCTCATTATGATATTGCCGCCGAAAATATCGCCGAACAGTTAAACTTAGGTCGAGATGTGGCGGTGCTATGTGTGGGCGATCCGATGTTGTATGGCACATTTATGTATATCTTTAATCGCCTGTGTGATCGCTTTTCCATTGAAGTCGTGCCGGGTATTTCTTCAGTCATGGCAAGTGCAGCAATGCTGGGTGTACCTATCACTTATCGAAATGACGTATTTAGTATTATGCCCGCTACTTTAGAGGCGGAAATATTGCGGGATCGCCTAGCATTTATCGATGCAGCAGCGATTATTAAATTAGGCAGACATTTCGCTAAAGTTCGTGATATTCTCCAGGAATTAGGATTATTAGAACGCGCCCTTTACATCGAACGAGCAACCCTACCCAATCAGCAAATTATTCCGATTACAGAAGTCGATCCAGAGGCTGTCACCTACTGGTCATTAATTCTGATTCCTAGTAAAACTAAACCCCAATAACTCTATAGACACTAAGTTAAATCTTCTATCCCCTACCTGACAGAACCTATAGGGTTTAGATGATATGATGAAAATGTCTTTTCTTCATTGCTTTTTTGTTCCACAGGAGGTTATATATCGCGTTTCTCGGATTGATAAGTAGGTAGGCGTTAAAAATTATCAGATGCCCCCCTTATCAAGGGGGGATTAAAGGGGGGACTAAGGGGGGATCGGCCCCCCTTATCAAGGGGGGCAGGGGGGATCGAACCTAAAATCTATTTTTAATTTAATTATAACCAGCTACTTAAGGTAATCTATTTTCTTCTCCGTTCTCTGTCACCTAAAAATAACTACCATGTCCGATTCTCCTGAATCTATCCGCAATACTAGCGTCAGCGATCAAGCTACTAATAATGATGCTCTAGGATTTGAGCCTTATGTAATAGCGATCGCTGAATTTTTGTTGCATGAGCAGACACAACCACCCCTAACTTTATCGGTTGAGGGAGAGTGGGGTAGTGGCAAGTCTTCTTTTATGAAAATGTTGGAGGAATATTTACGAAAAAAGGGAGGTCGGACGGTTTGGTTTAATGCTTGGCGACACGATAAGGCGGAGTCGGTATGGGCGGCTTTTGCGCTGTCTTTTATTAAGCAGATTTCTACGCCCAAAAATTGGCGAGATTTACCTCGAATTATCCTAGGATATTTTAAATTACAATTATTGCGTTTTAACCTAGAAAAAGGCTTATTTGAATTAATTAAAGCTTTACCATTAATAATTTTTGTGATTTGTGCATCAATTGCCATTCCTTTTATTTTAATCGTTTATGGAGTTGAAGGAATTAACGAATTAATCAGAGCAACAACCTCTCCAGATGTTTTTTGGAGTAAAATTAATTCAGTTTTTAAACTGTTATTTACCGCCGGAGGTTTAACTTTATCAGGAGCAGGAATTTTTGCTGGCATTAAGAGTTTATCGAGAAATTTTCAAAGGTTACTTCAAAACCCCAAAAACAACCTAATTAAATACATAGAAGCCCCAGATTATAAAAAACAATCGGCATTTGTAGAAGAATTTCATGAAGATTTTGCTAAAATTGTCGATGCTTATATTGGCAATGATCGGGTATATGTATTTATTGACGATTTAGATCGTTGTGAACATCCAAAATCAGCGGACTTGATGCAAGCGATTAACTTGATGATTGCTGATGATCCTTCAGTGGTGTTTATTTTAGGAATGGACAGAGAAAAAGTAGCGGCTAGTTTAGCTGTCAAATACGAAAACATTCTCAAGTATTTACCGTCGGAAACCGCAGAAATTGATCCTGATATTTTAGCGAGACGTAGTGCTAATAAAGGGTTAGCTTATGGTTATACCTTTATTGAAAAGTTTGTCCAGCTTCCCTTTTTAGTTCCCCAACCATCCCAGTCAGATTTTGAGCGTTTTTTGACTCAGCTTGCTACTTCAACTCCTTCTAATTTACAGCCAGCTAAACCTTATTTTACATTTTTTCAGTCATTCTGGGGTAAGTTTAAGTTAGCTTTACCCCAGAGAAATAATTCGCAAAAGCATCTCACTTCCCCAACAAGTAATCAGACAAGTGATTTAAAAAACTTGTCTCTAGATAATCCTTCGATAGAATCCGAACAAACCGAAAAAGAGAAAGCACGAGCAGCTGTAATTAAGCGATTAGAAGCGATTCAAGTCAACAATTTTGATAAAGATTCCCCAACAGTGCGGAATGTCATTATGATGGTGGCTCCTGCATTGGATTACAATCCGCGACGGATTAAACACTTTATCAATGTCTTTCGTCTCAAGGTTTATATCGCTAATGAGACTGGTTTATTTTTTGAGAAGCGAGACAAGGATGATAATTTGTTAGAGCCTTCTTTGACTTTTGAACAGTTAGGCAAATTTACTGCGATTAGTTTAAAATGGCCATTGTTATTGTCAGATTTAGAAAATGATAAGAAAATTTTAGCAAAATTAGAAGAATTTGCACTAG
>NZ_JADEXI010000334.1:0-5159 GCF_015207185.1 Microcystis sp. LEGE 08355
TTCGGTAAATTTTTCTACAGTAGTCTGAAATACCAAAGCAACAATTGTCGCCACTGTTATCGGTTCCATAGATAAAATCGGGGTGATGAGGGTTAACTTATTTATCTGGTTTTTGGGGGTATAAGTTGCCAACAATATAAACAACTCTTACCCCCATCATAGAACTTGTAATTTCATTTAAGTAGGTAGGCACAATTATTTGTAGGATGGGTTAGCGGCAGCGTAACATGAGCGAGCGTTGGGTTTCATGCTTCAACCCAACCTACGTTCTATCATAGAACTTGTAATTTCATTTAGGCGGGTACTTCAATTTTACCCTGTCCAGCTAATCCAAAAGCGGCGTGAACCACTTGTAGGGCCCTGACTCCATCTTCCTGATTCACCACACAACTGATTTTTATATCAGAAGTAGCAATCATTAAAATATTAATTTTCTCCTTTGCTAAAGCTTCAAAAAAGCGTGCTGCTACCCCCGGTTGTCCTTCCATTCCCGAACCAACAATGCTCACTTTGGCCACATCATTATTAACCACCACTTCCTGTAAACCCAAACTTTCCGATAGTTCTAAAAGGATTTTTTGGGCGGAATTAGCATCAGCTTGGGGTAAAGTAAAAGCGATATCCCGTCGGGGAATACCATCGACAATGCGACAGCGTTGAGATTGAATAATCATATCAACACTGACATTTTTTGCCGCTAAAACCGAGAAAATTCTCGCCGCCATCCCGGGGCGATCGGGGACGTTACGAATGGCCATTTGGGCCTGATTATTATCTAGGGCCACTCCCCTGACTGGGACTAAATTTTTAGGGATTTCGCGATTAGCAACTTTAGCGGAATACTCCACTTGAAAAGCATCACAAAGGACTTTAATTGCTTTTTCTCCGTCCGCTTCATCGATGACGCAACTGACTTTTACTTCAGAAGTGGAGATCATTTCGATATTAATTGCCGCTGCGGCCAAAGTGCTAAATATTTGGGCAGCAATTCCCGGCCGGCCGATCATACCCGCGCCGGTAATGGCGATTTTAGCAGCCCCGGATTCGATAATCACTTCCGCTTCCTCTGTATTAGTGGGATGGGAACGTAAAACCGGCGCGATCGCTTCGGCCACGGATTGGGCTTTTTTTAAGGCATTTCCCATCACTGTAAAGGCGATATCGTTGCTGTCCCCCTCGTGAATCGATTGAATAATTAAATCCACGTCCACCTGTTGATGGGCAATTTCCCCGAATAAACGGGCAGCGATGCCGGGACGGTCAGGAACCCGTAAAAGGGAGATTTTCGCCTGATTACCGTCAAATTCCACCGCATCCACTGCTTTTGTCAATTCCAATCCTTGCAGGGTGCGCGGTTTCGGTGCCGGGGATGTCACCCAAGTACCAGGCTCATCTGTCCAACTGGAGCGGACAACCAAGGGAACCCCGAAATTTTTAGCGATTTCCACCGCTCGCGGGTGGAGAACTTTCGCCCCTAAACTGGCTAATTCGAGCATCTCATCGCAGGTGATTTGGTCTAAAAGACGCGCTTCGGGGACTAAACGGGGGTCAGTGGTGAGAATACCGGGTACATCGGTGTAAATTTCGCAAAAATCGGCTTTTAAGGCGGCCGCTAGGGCCACGGCCGAGGTATCGGAACCACCGCGCCCTAGGGTGGTAATCTCTAGTTGATCACTATCGCTGACACCTTGAAAACCGGCGACAACAACTACTTTACCCTCCGATAGATGACGGGAAAGGCGATCGGTTTTAATTTCTAAAATACGGGCGCGACTATGTTCGGATTCCGTGACAATTCCCACTTGAGCGCCGGTTAGGGAGATGGCCGGTTGTCCGATTTCCTCTAGGGCCATACTCATCAAGGCGATCGTCACCTGTTCCCCCGTGGATAATAACATATCCATCTCCCGGCGCGAGGGTTCGGCGGCGATTTGTTTGGCTAAATTGACCAATCCATCGGTGGTTTTCCCCATGGCAGAAACGACCACCACCACGGTGTTTCCTGCTATTACCGTATTTTTGACCCGTTGAGCGACCGATTGAATGCGTTCCACGGAACCTACCGATGTACCACCGTATTTTTGGACAATTACAGCCATAGTTGTCAGCGCTAGAGACTTTCTATCTTTGTTCAATCTCCAACTTATCAAACTTCCTTAACGATAAGTGGTTTTGGTTAACATTCCTTATGTTTTATCAAATGCCGACTATCTGAATTAATCCTTAAGACTGCACCGGAGAAGGGAGCGCCGGAGCTAGGTTGAGGCAGTCCGAGCATTTGTACTAAAATGTCAATAGGCAGTTTAAATACAGTACATTTATGCTATTAATAATATTTTGGCTCTCTTAGGTTTGGTGGGTATTATGAAAGATATTTTAATGTTAGATACAGTAATAATTATCAATTCTGATACTCCCTTAATCTTAGGACTGATTCAGGGTAGGGTTAATTCATGAATTAACCCTACCCTTGATAAGGGGGGAAATCTGACAATTCCACCCACCTACCTACTTAAGTAGGTGGGTGGAATTGAATATAAGATGAACGTAGGTTGGGTTGAAGTATGAAACCCAACGCCCGCTCATGTTACGCTACCGCTAACCCATCCTACAAATAATTGTGCCTCCCTACTTAGATACAGTAATAATTATCAATTCTGATACTCCCTTAATCCCCCTTGGTAGGGTGGAAATCTGACAATTTTTAACACCTACCTACTTAATCCTTTATCGATTTTACTCGGTTTTTGGGTTGCGTGTGTTTCCCCCCAGATTTTAATTTAAACCTTTAAGGGCAGCCAATAAATAATTAGCCAAAGTCACTCCATCTACTCCTAATTCCGTCCTTTCTTGGGCTGCTAAAATGCCGGCTTGAGCGTGTAAATAAGCCGCTAATGCGGTTGCTTCCGGGGCATTATCGGGCATTTGGGTTAAGAATCCGCCAATTAATCCTGTTAGGACATCACCACTACCACCTCGCGCTAGAGCGGAAGTACTTTCGGGGATTATATACATTTTCCCTTCCGGGGAGGCGATTATAGTTCTGGCTCCTTTTAATAAGACAATTGCACCACTTTGTTGAGATGCTTTTTGAGTGATATTAATCCTATCTTGAGAACCTGATAAGTGAGGAAATAAGCGTTTAAATTCTCCCCAATGAGGCGTTAAAATTGTCTTATTCTGGCGAGATGATAATTTTCCTATACCCAATTGAGCCAAAATATTTAAAGCATCGGCATCAAGTATAATCGGCTTATCACTATCTAAAACCTGTTCGATAATAGCGGGATTTTCTGTGGTTAATCCAGGACCACAGGCGAGGACATGATAATTATTTAATTCCAGGGGAAGTTCGGCAATAGCTCCCGTGGCAGTTTCGGGACAATCGATAATTAATGCTTCTGGTAAATGACTAATTAATAAAGATTTGAGGGCAGCAGGAACAGCAATAGAAAGCATTCCCACACCACTACCTCGCGCTCCTAATCCGGCGAGAATTGCCCCCCCTGCATAACGACGAGAACCACAGATAATTAATAAATGTCCCTGCTGATATTTATGGGTAAGTAGAGGACGGGGTAAAGGTAAATAAGGGCGAATTAGATCGGGATTAACCCTCAGAATTGGCGGTGAATCTTGTAAAATTGTTTCTAGGTCAAGGGGACTAATTCCTATGTCAATTAACTCCACTTTACCCAGATAGGGTAAGGCCAAATCTTGTAAAAAAGCGCGCTTCCAGAGTCCCAAACAAAAGGTATGAGTGGCTTTAATTGCCGTGCCTAAAACCTCTCCGGTGTCGGTGTGAATTCCTGAAGCAATATCGATACTAATTATCGGTTTTTGCCAACTATTAATTTTATCGACTAATTCGGCAATATCTCCCGATAAAGTCCTTTCTAAACCAAAACCGAAAAGACCATCGATAATTAACTGACAATCCTCCAAAGATTCTAAAGTTTTCTGAAAAATTAAGCCTAAATGCTTGACATAATTAGCCTGTTGTGCTGTTAAATCCTTGAGTTTGGCGATCGGACAAAAAAGAGATACTTGATAACCGGCGAGGTGTAATTCTCTAGCAATCACGAGAGCGTCGCCGCCATTGTGACCAGGGCCAACTATAACGCCGATTTTGGGAAAATTAGCCAAAGAATAGGACTTTTTAAGCTGTTGTGCCGTTAACAGGGCTGCCTTTTCCATCAAAGCGGCCACAGGCATACCGGAAGCAAAAATCGCCCCTTCGATGCGACGCATCTGCTCGCTATTAACCACGTTGGACTGATAATTGTAGCTCATTCGAGGGATAAATTGCCTGTTAACAGGTCTAGATCACTTTTTTTCGGATTAAGTTCACCTGATTATCGATTACAAGCCTGACATCGCTTTATCCAAGTTAATTGCTAACCTTAAAACAGTTAAGTAGTCGCTTAATTAGGGTTTGCGGCAAAAAGTTTTTCGTGGGGGCAGGGGGGTGTAGGGTTTTACCCATTTTCAGACGGTCAATTACCCAATTTTCAGGGAAAAAGTCCCGGAATTTTCGCCCCGATCACTCCAATGCTAGGCACTTTTTGAGGTCAAAAAAGTCTAAAAGTCTTATCCAACAAGGTTTTTAGATTTATTCAGCCAACCCTAATTACTAAATTATTTTATCATAAAGAGAAATCCTCTCTCAGGTAAGAGCGGTAGTATGGCTTACTCGACACAGCAGTTAATTGAAATCCTCGATCGAGAAATGCACGCCACTTGCAAAGGGGAACGTCTGTTACTCTCCCCGGCGGAGCGCATTGATAATCCGGTGATTGCCAAGGCGATCAATCTAGAAAAGGTGGGCAAAGTCTTCGCCTATCAGGATTTTCGCCGCCAAGTTCATGATTATCAACAACAATATCAGGTTTCGGGTATTATCTGGCGTGTTTGTCAATGGGGCGATCGCACTCTCCGTTATCCCGAAATTCATAATCAATTAGTTGCCGTGGAGGGTGACAAGGAAATTCTCATGGCTTCCAAAGCCTCGGTTTTAGAGTTTTGGAACAGTATCACCCCTAATATGAATTTTTGGTGGGCGCTTAACTCCCGTCGTCCCATTTCTGCCGATTCTCTAGCCGAATTAGTCGCCCAGTCCGAATGGGCGGAATTAGATGTGGCGCGCACAGAATTATATC
>NZ_JADEXI010000335.1:0-5143 GCF_015207185.1 Microcystis sp. LEGE 08355
GTATGGATATCGTGGACACTGGCGCGGCGATTAGCGTTCCCGTGGGTAAATGCACCCTCGGTCGGATTTTTAACGTTCTTGGTGAACCCGTGGACGAAAAAGGACCGGTTAACGTCACCGAAACCTCTCCTATTCACCGTCCCGCTCCCAAATTAGTCGATCTTGAAGTAACACCGACGGTTTTTGAAACCGGTATCAAGGTGATTGACCTGCTCACCCCCTACCGTCAAGGGGGCAAAATCGGCCTCTTTGGGGGTGCTGGTGTGGGCAAAACCGTCATTATGATGGAATTAATCAACAATATCGCCATTCAACACGGGGGTGTCTCGGTTTTTGGCGGTGTGGGTGAAAGAACCCGCGAAGGAAACGACCTCTACAACGAGATGATCGAATCGAAGGTAATCAACGCTGATAACCCCGAAGAATCGAAAATCGCCCTCGTTTACGGTCAGATGAACGAACCCCCCGGAGCGAGAATGCGCGTCGGTCTCTCCGCTTTGACCATGGCCGAATATTTCCGCGATGTCAATAAGCAAGACGTACTCTTATTTGTCGATAATATCTTCCGTTTCGTGCAAGCTGGTTCGGAAGTATCGGCGCTCCTCGGTCGGATGCCTTCTGCGGTAGGATACCAACCCACCCTCGGCACTGATGTAGGCGACCTGCAAGAGCGGATCACCTCCACCAAAGAGGGATCGATCACTTCCATCCAAGCGGTCTATGTACCGGCGGATGACTTGACTGACCCCGCTCCCGCTACTACCTTCGCTCACTTGGACGGAACAACCGTACTATCCCGGGGTCTGGCTTCCAAAGGTATCTATCCGGCGGTAGATCCCCTCGGTTCCACCAGCACCATGCTCCAAGCTGATATCGTCGGTGATGAACACTACGGCACCGCTCGCGCCGTCCAATCTACCCTGCAACGCTATAAGGAGTTACAGGACATCATCGCTATTCTCGGTTTAGACGAATTATCGGAAGAAGATCGTCTCACCGTTGACCGCGCTCGCAAAATTGAGCGTTTCCTCTCGCAACCTTTCTTCGTGGCCGAAGTGTTCACCGGTTCTCCGGGTAAATACGTTACTCTCGCTGATACGATCAAAGGCTTCCAGATGATCCTCAAAGGTGAACTCGATAGCTTACCCGAACAAGCGTTCTACATGGTCGGCAGTATCGATGAAGCGATCGCTAAAGGCGCAAAACTCAAAAAAGGCTAATTAAAAGTCAGTAGTAACCGCGTTTAGCGGTTACTTAACCCAGAAATCTGCCAAAATTATCGTTATTATCACCAATGAGCATTACAGTACGGGTTATTACACCCGATCGCATTGTCTGGGATAACGTGGCCGAAGAAGTAATCCTACCCAGTTCCACAGGACAATTAGGTATTCTTAGCGGTCACGCTCCTTTATTAACTGCCCTGAATATTGGCGTAATGCGAATTCGACCGGGGAAAGACTGGGAAAATATCGCAGTTTTGGGCGGTTTTGCCGAAGTCGAAAATAATGAGATCAAAGTCCTCGTCAATGGGGCGGAATTAGGCTCAAAAATCGATAAGGAAAAAGCTCGCGCCGAATACGAACGGGCCCAAACTCGTCTCGATGAAGTCAGTAAAGGGGATGACCGTCGCAAAACTATCCAAGCGCAACAAGCATGGCGCAAAGCTCGCGCTAGATACCAGGCCGCTGGCGGTTTAGTATCGGTTTAAACCCAACCAAATCAAATTAAATTAAAGCAAAATCGGGCGGGTTTATATAAACCTACCCGATCAATTTTTTAGTGATCAGTTATCAGTTATCAGTTATCAGTTATCAGTGATCAGTTATCAGTTATCAGTGATCAGTTATCAGATTTGAGGTTTCAGAACGTAGGTTGGGTTGAAGCATGAAACCCAACGCCCGCATGGGTTACGCTACCGCTAACCCATCCTACAAATAATTGTGCCTCCCTACTTATTGAGAAGTTGCTGTTCTCCTGCTGCTCGGTGATCACTGAAAAAGTTTCCTGTTTTCCGTTGCCTAAAACTGGAGATTTTGTCGCTCCCCATTAAGATAACTGCTATAAATTAATTGCTACCACTAAAAACAACTTCGGGGAATTTTAACTGTGCATCGGCCATGGGGATTTGTCGGCCTTGATTGCGTAACTCTTGCCAAAAATTAATCACTTCTGTGGCTTTGTTGAGAACATCAACGCGATCGGACTCATCAATCCAGTGTTTTGCTTCTAACTCCTCTTGCAGTTGTTGCCAAGCATCATTGCGCGGCCAGAAAAAATAAGCGGTGAGGGGGCTAGTTCCTTTGCCGACCACCTGATCTACAGCGATCGCTACGTTCTGATCTAACCACAATACTTTTAAAATAAACTTTGATTCGGAACTGACTGTCATTGTTAATCGTTAATCGTACAATTCTCGATTATATCATCTTTTGACTCAATTTTCCGCAGTCAGTTTTTAACTATTTTTTCCGATTTTTTCGCTAATAACCGCTATGATTCCAGAAACAGACTCTTTACCCTGTAAACAAATCGGTGTGGCCGTAATTAGAGATGATCGAGATTTAATTTTAATCGATCGCCGTCTAGCCAAGGGACTCTTGGGCGGTTTTTGGGAATTCCCCGGTGGCAAAATCGAAGGCAATGAAACGGTACAGGAATGTATTAAACGGGAGGTATTAGAAGAAATTGGCATTGAAATCGCAGTGGATAGTCATTTAATCACCATCGATCACACCTATAGTCATTTTCGGGTTAATCTACAAGTATATAACTGTCGTTATCTCAGTGGCCAAGCAAGAGCGATCGAATGTGAAGAAATCCGCTGGGTAACTATCCAGGAACTAGATAATTACACTTTCCCCGCGGCCAATCAAGAGATTATCAAAAATTTGGGTTAAAACCCCGTCCTTTTAGGACGGCTTTAAGCTACAATGGAAAAAGCGATAACCAAGCTAAACACTGAACCTTGACAACAGATAGTAGGGGGTTTTGTTCAGAAAAGAATTCAAATTCGGCCTTGAACGAGTAAAACTTTCTAGGAAATAAGGTTGAACATGAGATTTTTTCGACTTGTTCAAAGTGGCCGGAGGGCATCCGGACACTCAAAACGGACGGGTCGAAAGAGTCAGACTTAAGCAATTAAGCGTTTTTCGGTGAAGCGTCAACCCCATTCAGCGACCACCCTAAAAAAGTGGCGTGGTGAGGAATCGCCGTCCGTTTTACGGCGGCGAGGATGTCAACAGAGCCTTAAAAGACATGGTAAACTCGAAATGATTGCTGCTAATCGTCGAGTAATTATGCTTAATCCTTCTATTCGTCAAGAACCCCGCTACGAACCGGCCGCGGTTATTCCTCTAAAAAAAGACGCTTCCATTGTCGAGTGGTTAGAAAAAAATAATCGCATGATTCCCCGGGATAAAATCGCCGAACCAGATCTCACTCTCGAAGAAGATGTGGAACTATCTGAACTCATGGATGTCGATGATATCGGTTATGATGACGACGAAGATGAATTAGTCTTAGATGAAGATTAATCCCGTCTTCTTTGGCAAATTTTACCCTTATCTGACGCTTTAGTCGTGAACGCTAACATTTTTTCCGCCCCTATCTTTAAAAAACCCACTGGAACCCATCTCCTGATTCTACTAACGGGATTACTATTTCTGTTAGTAGTTTTTTTTCAGGCCACTAATTCCCTGTTACTGCCCTTGATTGCCACAACTTTAATCAGTGGTGGTCTTGGTTGTCAAGTAGTACCGATGCTACGGCGCTTGAAAATGGGTCAGATCATGCGCGAAGATGGACCCCAGGCTCATTTAAAGAAAGCAGGAACCCCGACCATGGGAGGCAGCTTTTTTGTGCCAGTAGCCCTTATTTTCGCTTTAATCTGGTCTAAATTCACTCCTAATGTGGTGGCGGTTGCTTTGCTGACCTTTGTTTACATGGGTATCGGTTGGTTAGATGATTGGCAAATTCTGCGTTATAAGTCGAATAAAGGCCTATCTCCCCAGATGAAGTTAATTTTACAGATAACGGGGGCGGTGCTTTTTTGCCTCTGGATGTTGGTCAATCAGGTGAGTACCGATATCACCCTTTGGGGTCGATTAGTCATTCCTTTGGGCTTTTTCTTCTGGATTTTGGCGGGATTTGTCCTTGTGGCTGAAAGTAACGCCACTAATCTCACCGATGGGGTGGATGGATTAGCGGGGGGAACAGGTGCGATCGCTTTTTTGGGTTTAGGTATTATTATCGCTCCTAGTCATCCAGATTTAGCGATTTTCTGCACTTGTTTTGCTGGTGCTTGTCTAGGCTTCATTTTTCATAACCGCAACCCCGCTAAAGTGTTCATGGGTGATACGGGTTCCCTCGCTTTGGGAGGTGCTTTAGCTGCAGTGGGTTTAATTACTGGACATCTCTGGGGATTATTTTTAATTAGTGGTCTGTTCTTTCTGGAATCTCTTTCGGTAATCGCTCAGGTTATCTATTATAAAGCCACAAAAGGACCCGATGGCAAGGGCAAAAGATTATTAAAAATGGCTCCTTTTCATCATCATTTAGAATTAAGTGGTTGGACGGAAACCAAGATTGTGGGAGCATTTTATCTGGTTAATGCGCTTTTAGTTGTCCTGGCTATTTGGAGCAGTTAATTAGGCGCTAAAGGAAAGACCACAACCGCAGGTATTTTGGGTGTTGGCATTGGTAAAACGGAAACCACCACCCATTAAATCTTCTGAATAGTCTAATTTTAAAATTTGTAGGTAGCGATCGCTGTCAGGATCGACTAAAATATTAATACCATGACTTTGATAAAAGCGATCGTTTTCTGCCGCAATAGGGGTTAATTCGAGATGATAGTGAAGTCCCGAACAACCACCGTTTTTTACGGCCAAACGCAGATAGGAACCACTCAGGCGACGGCTTTGACTCCAACGTTCAATTTCTCTAGCGGCGGCGGGACTTAATTCGATCATTGTTTTTGAGACTATTGTAATAATAATATCAAGTTCTTGTGAAGTTATACCACAGTTGTTGTCAAACTTTATGTTAAGTAGCTGGTTATAATTAAATTAAAAATGGATTTTAGGTTCGATCCCCCCTTAGTCCCCCCTTGATAAGGGGGGTGCCGATCCCCCCTTAGTCC
>NZ_JADEXI010000336.1:0-5137 GCF_015207185.1 Microcystis sp. LEGE 08355
CCCCACTTCCATCACCGAGGGAGTAATTGTTGATAGAAATCCAATTGTTTTTGAGCGAGGGCTTTATTAGTATAATTGGTCATTACTCTCTGATAACCCCTCTGGCCTAATTCTTGAGCGAAGCTGGGATTATCTAAGAGAGTTTGTATAGATTTAGCCAGCGCATCCCCATCTTTTTCGGGAAAAATTAACCCCGTATCAGCAATAACAAAGGGAATTTCTCCCGAATCAGAACCAATAACAGGAACCTGACAGGCCATGGCTTCAATTAAGACATGACCGAATTGTTCTTTCCAACCGACGGCAGTTAAGGTTTTGACCTGATAGGTGATTTCTGAAGGCAAAACTAAAGTGTTCATCAGGTTAATATAATTAACTACTTGATCGTGGGGAACACTTTCCACCATCATCAAGCGATCGCTTATTGCTGCCGCTGTAGCTTCGCTGACTATTTTATCTTTCAGGATTCCCCGACCTAACAGTAATAATTTCCACTTACCTGTTAATTTAGCTACAGCTTTAATCAGCGTTAGAATGCCTTTCTCTTCCACAAAACGACCGATAAAACCAATCACGAATTCATCGTTTTCAATGCCTAAAGATCGGGCTAAATCGGGTTGCTTGCCTGGGGAAAAAAGAACTTCATCCACTCCTAATTGCGGTAAAACGGTGTATTTACCCCTGTAACCCCGTTCTTTTAAAACATCTACTCCGTCCTGATTACCAGCGATTAAACCATTGGTATTTTTCAGGTTATAAGCTTCTAACCAAGAGATGGGAAATTTAGGAGTATAGGGAAGATTCCACCAAGTAAAAAATACATTTTTAGCCCGGAGATTTAAGAGACGATTCAGAGTGATAAATTGGGCATAAGCGAGAGATTTAGAACCCTGTTCCACTTGAATAACATCGGGTCTAAATTTTTGCAATAAAGAAATTATATCAGTGCCAAAAGTTAATAAAGCTTGGTTATTTTGGCTAAAATTAGAGATAGGAATGACTCGGAAATTATCAGCTATTTTCGGTTGACTTTCAATGATTTTATTTTGGACTCCTCCCGGTTGCCAACGTTGGGGAACAACAATAGTAACTTCAATATCGGGATTTAATCTTGTCAGAGAGCGCAGTTTCTCACAGTTGAGATCAACGACATAGGTATGACTAGCGACTAAAATTCTCATAGATTATCTAGTTTTGTATAAATTTGGCCATCATTCCAGAGGGACTTAACTTGAGTTTTCAGAGCATCCAGAAGACCCAAACTATAAAAAATTCCCCTAGAAAGGATTTTAATCGGGGAACCACCTTTATTACAGGGAGGATTGCCAAGAACGTGACAATCAAATAATTTAGCATAGAGTCGCAATTGTTGAGCGGGAGTGAGATTTTTCAAGGCCATCAGAAAGTGATTATGATAAAAAGTCGTCTGATAACTCAGAGAACGAGTGCTAATATCATGACAGCCGCCGGTTTCTTCGCCTAAATGAACCAGATAAGCGGTGGGATCATACCAGACATGATAGGGAGTCTGGCGTAACCTTAAGCAAAAATCCGATTCCTCGCGCACGGCACTGCCACGAAAGCGTTCATCGAACCAAATGCCGTATTTCGTAAATATATCCTTCCGGAAAGACATATTACAGCCCCGGGCCGAGATTACCTGCTGGGGTTTAGTGGTGTGGACAAGATCGATGTAATACCAAGCAATGCCCGGATCCATCGCTTGGGGGGGTAAAAAGTCGATTTCGTAGGGTTTGCCGGTATCTGTCACCATTTTTTGGGAGTCACCCAATTTCATGCGATCAAATACCCGACCAGCCACTACACCTATCTCAGGGTTCTTGACAAAATTCTCACTATGTGCTTTGAGATAATTATCCGGTAGCCGCACATCATCATCAATAAAAAGAACGATATCGCCCTGGGCGCGACGGACTCCATAATTTCTGGCACCGGGTAAACTCGCCCAATCTAGCCGATACCAGCTAATTTTGTGCTGATTAGCCAGATTTTCTAGATAGGATTGTATTTCGTGGCTATGGGTAGCGGTTTGGTCGATAACTAATACCTCAAAATTGGGGTAATCTTGTTTGAGCAGGTCATCGAGAGTATCTTTAAGAGGCTCTTCGCGTCGATAGGTGGGTATGATGACAGAAATCGAGGGAAAATTCATAGCAGTAAACAGTAATCAGTAAACAGTAATCAGTAATCAGTAATCAGTAATCAGTAATCAGTAAACAGTAATCAGTAAAAAGACAGTAGAAAACTTCTAAGTAGTCGTGCAAAATTAATTTCCTAGTCGAGACTCCGAGACTCCGAGACTCCGAGACTCCGAGACTCCGAGACTCCGAGACTCCGAGACTCCGAGACTCCGATACAGCTATTAGGGATCGTATTTGAGTTTTCAGTTCACTGTTTACTCACAGCAAAAGGCTGACGGCTGAGAGCTTAGATGTGTAATTAATTTTGTTTAGGTACTTATTTAATACCGCACACTTAAAAACTCAAATCTGATAACTGATAACTGATAACTGATAACTGATAACTGATAACTGAAATCTCCAGCACCCATATTTCAGGCTAAAGAAATACCCTTGCGTTTAAATTTTAAGCTCTTTTTGGAGGATTTTGTTTCAGTTTCCCCCGCCAGAATTTTGGCTTCTTTTTCCTGTTTTTCGATCGCGGGTAATCTAAAAATTACGCCCGCAAATATCCAGTAATAAACGCCCACAGGATCCGTATCGAGGGCATACCAATAGGGAACATAGGCAACAAAGAGCAGCAAAACCCAATAACTACCGGCAAAACCTCGCAGAGTCGGATCTTTGAGGGAACGATAGGTGCGGAATGTCAGATAAACTAGATGGGTCATGAATATCATGTACAAGGTAAAACCAATGTATCCCAACTCGAATAAAACTTTAGTGTGATAGGTTTCCACAAAGGAAATATCACCGAAAACCCTAGCAGCAGCAGTGGCTACACCAAGTCCACGACCTAAAATACCGCCCTGATTACGGATAGCAAAATCCAACTGTTCTTGAAGAAAAGCGGTGGGGGGAGCTTGTTGCCAACGGCCGATGGCACTATCGTAGCGTTGTTGGACAAAATCGGGGTTAAGGAAAGAAAAACCGATAGCTAGAAGTAAAGCGGCGGCAAAAATGATCGGCAAAAATCTTTTTAAGTTAGCGATTTGTCCCGTAAGAATCGTCATCAGACCAATAATCATCGGTACAGCAAAGAAAGCTACTCTTTGCCCGGAGATCACTGCATTAATAAAAACTAGGGTTAAACCCACTAGGGCTGCTAGTCGCCATTTTTGGGAAATTTCACTAAAGGCACTGGCATAACAAATTACGGCACTAGAGACCAAAAACCAAGCCCAGTGCCAGGGGGAAACAAAGGTACCCGGTAAACGTATCATATTCACTTCTGGACTATAGACTAATCCTCCGCCGACCAAGCACCTGGCCTCTAAGGTGGCTTTGAATAGTGCCCCAGCTACAAAGCCTCTAGTTCCTACACAACGACCGGTTTTCAGCATCCAGTATTGCATTAACCCTAGAACACAACAAATAATCGCTAAAGTCACTAAAAGACGACTAAAAAATAATAGGGTCGGTTTGTCTTTGATCAAGTAATAAGTGCAGAAGATCAAGGGGACATAACCCAGCAAAACTTTAAATCCTAATATTCCTTGCAGAAAAGTCTCACTTTCCCGACAGGGAATCCCGCGCAAGCGACCATCCCTAAATATACTCATCCCAGCCACGGAATCGCAAGTAGGCAGAAATTGTCTCTGTAAATTGACGGCTAATAGACAGACTACACAGAAAACAAAGATTAATAATAGGGTTGTACCTAATTGTTTCGGGACAATAATCGGTAATTGCTTTTTTCGACATTCTAAAACTAAGGCGATTAAAGCGGGTAGATAAAAGATATCTTTACTGATTTGTAGGATTGGATTACCTCCCGACCAATAGATAATAGTGCCAGTGAAGGGGACATAGATAATAAATGCCCAAAGTGCCATGCGAGGATAGCTAAAGGAGAAAACTCCTAAAATTAAGGCTAAACTTACTGCAGCTCCTATCGTGGCATCAAATAATAAGCTGAGGGGTAATCCGAGCAAAATTGCTACACAAATAGCAAAAATAATCAACCCCGTTAACTTTTGTTTCCTTTGCCTTTCTTCTTTTTTGAGGGCAAGTTTCTCTTTGATGTTAAGCGGGGGACTATCAGCTTTTGTTTGGCCTTGTTTATTCTTTTTTTTCTGGCGATCAATACTTAGTCCGGTCATCGAAAAATTGGGTCTGAAACCCGCCCTTTAGCGATAGCGGAGGGCGGCTTTATATGAGTTAGTGAGAAACAATTAAACCGTTAGAACGACGAATTAACTGAATCTTACTAACAGCTATCTGTCCCAATCGTTGACCATTGGTATCGCTTACAGATAGCTTTTTTTCGGTATCTCCACTAACATAACCAATTCCTTTGGGAGAAGAAACTAAATCTCCTTTACGGAACCCATGTCCTGTGGTAGAGCCACCATATTTACGTCGTTTACCACCTTTAGAAAAAACCATCAGGTGAAGTTGACGACGACTAATAGGAGGACGTTTGATGACAGCGAAAGGAGCGTTCGTTACTTTAACATAACCCTTCCAATCATATCCATGACCATTATAATTGTGAAATTGCCAATAATCTAAAAATTGAAAACAGGCAAGAGCAATGCCATAGTTAGCATGGCTTTCGGGTGATTGTTCTGCTTTATTTTTGGACTTTTCTAGTCCCAAATGTTTTCTGAGATTAGAGGTTTGCCAACCAAAGCGAGTATGGACTGTTGCCAATTGAGATAGTTGCTCAATAGCCCATTTCTGTCCGACCATAACCGACGAGAAACCTTTTCCAGACTTAGCTCCTTTTCTACCGGAAGTTAGATCAATATCGGCTTTGATGTACTCAAAGTAAATATCGGTAATTGGATAGATTTTGGTTAGTTCGGAAACGACTCGAAGTTCAAGTTGACGATTAGCTCTGATTGAGGGAGCTAATTTTCCTTGTTTTCTATTTGAAAATCGTTTTTGTCGATGCGCTCTTAGATTAAAAGGAAGTTGGCGGTTAATCCGTC
>NZ_JADEXI010000337.1:0-5132 GCF_015207185.1 Microcystis sp. LEGE 08355
TCTCCTACCTGTTTCTTGATCCGTGGTGGTGATAATACAGCGACTACAGGGTTTAACCAGAGCATAATTTATCTCTCCAATTGTGATCTTTTGCCAACTACTTTCGCTAAAAGCTTGATCGCTACTAATAACAATATTAGGCCGAAAACGATTCATCGGCACCGGTGCAACTAAACGCCGATTTAAGTCCGCTAAAGAAGCAGTATTAGTTAATAAAATTGGATAACCATCGGCAAAGCTGACAGGAGTATGATCGTTCCCTGCATAGCGAGGATTTGCAGGACGTGGATAATCGGGAGATTGTCGCACTAAACGACAGGGAATGTCGAGAATTTTCTCAAACCATTCGGCGATTTCATCCCCTTGATCCATGGCTATGGTTTGAGATTCCCAGATTTGAACCGCTCTTTTTTCTCCTGTGAAATTAGGCTGAAAAGTCAGGGAATCTTGAGATGTTTTCAGAGAAAATTTATCTCCTGTAATCGTGACAGAAACGGTGGCTAATTGCGGATATTCTCTTTGGGTGATAAATTTACCCTTGCCATCCACTAACATCATTTCTCGATCCCAGAGTAAACCTTTAGCAGTCACTTCAGCTTGGGATAATTGAATACCTCGACAGGATTTAATCGGGTAGATATAGAGATCAGTAACCTGCATTTTCTTTCAGTAGTTCTACATATTTTTTCGCCACATCTTCCCAAGTCCAGAGATTAATTTTATTGGGGATATCTTCGGGTAACAAGCGAGGAATTGGATTGAGGATAAATTGTTCTAAACAGTTGGCTAAACTGTCTGCATCTCCCCTAGGATAGAATTGCACTCTTTCGGGACAATTATATAATTCTACCTGTTCTTGAAACACTTCTAAATCGGAAGCGATAACGGGAATTCCTTGTAAAATGGCTTCCGCTATTGCCAATCCAAAACCTTCGTATTTTGAGGGAAATACCACAGAGGAACAGGTTTGATAATAAAATTGTAAGGTTTCATAGTCTTGATAACCTAATCCCTTGATATGACTCTCGAAAATTTCTTGATTTTCCTGATAAAGTTGGGTACATTCTTTGAGATAATCTTGGTATTCTTGAGTTTTGGATTGTTGAGACAATTGCAGATTTCCATTAACTAGATTATCGGTCTCTTTACCGATGAAAACAACCTTAAAGTTTAAGCCTTTTTTCGCTAGTGTAATTGCTGCCTTGAGTAAAGTCAGATGATCTTTGTAGATACCAAAAGAGGAAGGAAAATAAAAAGTAACTAGCTCACTTTTGACTAAATCACTCTTGGGATTAGACTGATCGACAAATCCCGCTAAGGGTACAGCTTTTAATTTACTAGCATAGGTAGCATTGGGAAAAACTTTTAAAACATCGTCTTTAGTTTTTTGGGAAATTGTGAAGAGTAGATCGGCCTTATCTAACCATTCTTTTAAGACTTCATTGTAGGGTTCTTGATAGGATTCTGAGTAAGTTAAGGGAGCAAATTGCCAAAAGACATCATAAATAATGCCACTTAAAGTAACCTTGACATTAGGAGGAGAAATCCGATTAGTCATTCCATACAAACAGTGATCAGCTTGGTAACGCTTGATAATCTGATTAATTCTTGTCTCGATGCGTAAAAGTTCAATTCTACGAGAGAAAAGACGATGAATAGAAGTCAGTCTTAGGGTTTTATAAAAATTCGCTAGAAGACCATTAAAATAAATGAGTTTTGTCTCAAAACTCTGGGGGTAAAAAGCAAAATCTTCGTAGATGAGTTTGTCAGAAGCAGGCATCAAAGACTTAAAATATTCAATGTCATTACGAGGAATAACGATAATAATTTCTTCGACGTATTCTAATAAGCTAGGTATTAAAGAGATAATGACTCTTTCTACTCCTCCTTGGCGATAAAACACGATCGGGATGACAATTTTCATAGATTTCCTTGTCGATAGCTGGCAATAAAAAGATTGATTTTTGACTTGAACCCATTATATGATAGGCTCGAATTGTTCTACTGAGTCGAGAAATCGAGTTAAATTCGAGAAACTAAGACTCTATCACCCATAGCCCCTATTTTCCCTCGATCTTGGAGAAAAAGAGTGTCACAAGCTACTCCATCCCTACAATCTAATCTCAAACAATGGCTACGAGCCAGCGCACCTTCCCTATTTCAAATTAAACAGCGTTTGAGCGCCCGTCGTTGGCCGAAAAAATCGATCGTTATTTACACAGAAAAATATCGTCCCATGCTTCCGGCGGAAATTTGGCAACGGGGGGCCAGTGGTACCCAGGCATCGGTGGCTTTTTTAGCGCAAGAATGGACGAAACGCGGCTATAAAGTGACTATTTTCGGCAATTGTGAGGGTATGGAAGGGGAACAGGACGGTATTCGCTATGTTAATTATTACCACATGAATTGGCAAGATCACTTTGAGACATTGGTGATCTCTCGTCATCCCACCTATTGCCGTCCTGGTACCAAAGCAGAACGAATTTTTTTTGATTGGCAAGATATTAAAGTGCCAGCAGACTCCTATACCCCCGAAATTTTGGCTAGATACGACAAAATTTTCTGTAAAAGCCAATATCAACGAGATTTACTGGATTTCTGTGCCGATAATCAATGTCCGATTGTTCCTAATGGTATCGATACTTCCCTTTTGGCTGTAAGTGAGACAGTGCCGGAAAGTGACTATCTTCCCTATCGTCTAGTCTATGCCTCTCGTTATTATCGGGGCCTAGAGTCGATGTTAAAGCATGGCTGGCCGATTATCAAGGCGGCAATTCCCGCAGCCGAGTTACATCTCTACTATGGTTTTACTAAACGGGATGAAATTGGCGATCGCAGGGAATGGCGGGATAATTTAATCGCTTTGATTAAAGCTAGTGCGGGGGTAGTTGATCGGGGAATGATGGGTTATCGTCAACTAATCGAGGAAAAAGCGCGCTCTGCTATTCATTACTACGGTTGCACCTATCGTGAGATCGATTGTATTTCTGTGCGCGAGTCGGCAGTGGTGGGTTGTCTGCCAGTGGTGACGGATTTTGCTGTTTTTCGAGAAAAGGACTACTGTGTGAAAGTACCGGGGGAAGTAACCGATCCAGCTACTCAGGAAGCTATAGCCTGGAAAATTGTCGAATTACTGAAAAATCCCCAGCTTTTAGCCCAAGAGCGCCAAAGATGTCGTCAAATTGCCCTAAATGACACCTGGGAGCGATCAGCCGCCGCTTGGTTAGATGTGATTGAAAAGGAGTCTCCCAGTCAGTAGATTGTTTACTTAGGGTATGCTGAAAAAGTTTTTCCTGGGGGCAGGGTGTAGGGTGTAGGGTGTAGGGTGTAGGGTTTTACTGATTTTGAGGGGGTCAATTACCCAATTTTCAGGGAAAAAGTACCTGAATTTTCCCCCCGATCACTCCCATATCTGGTACTTTTTGGAAACCAAAAAGTCTAAAAGTCTTATACAACAAGGTTTTTAGATTTATTCAGCAAACCTTACTCAGACTGGAAAACTGACCTTTTCGCTTAATAAGTGCCTAAATTAGGGATTTTAAGAGGAAGTAAGCCCTTGAAATCTCACTTGTGCGGGATATCTATGAGCATTTCCTCTAAAACCCTGGCTACTCTTAGCATTAACTCTTCGCGATCGGGAGCGGCGATGATTTGCAAACCTAAAGGTAGCTGGGATGGACGTTTAATCGGCAAAGAAAGGGCAGGTAAACCGATAAAAGAAAAAGGTTGGGTAAATCTGCCTAAATTAGGTCTAATTAATAGCTCTTGCCCGTCAATAATCATTTTTTCTACTCCTAACGGCGGCGCAATACAGGGAATCGTCGGGGTGAGGATAATATCGACTTCGGTGAAAATCTCTCGCAGACGATCGCGATACCAACGGCGAAAACGTTGAGCCTGTAAATACCAGCTAGAGGGAATTAATGCCCCTGCCAAGAAGCGATCCCGGGTTGCGGGGTCAAAATCCTCTAATCTGGTCTGTAAACGCGGTAAATGCCAATTTGCCCCCTCGGAAGCGGTAATTATATAGGCGGCTGCCCTGGCGCGGGCGGTTTCGGGAATGGTGATTTTTTTGGTCACTCCTAAACGTTCGGCGATCGCTGTCACCGCCTCGATTACTTCCGGTTCGGCTCCCTGCTGAAAATAATCATCGGCAAGGGCTATTTTTACGGACTCTAAGCCATTTAAAGGAGCTTTAAGGTTATTTTTGGCAAAAACACGCCAAATAGCCGCCATATCCGCCACATTGCCGCTAAAAAATCCCGGATGGTCTAAACTACTAACGAACAAAAATAAGCCCTGACGGGATACGCGCCCAAAGGTGGGTTTTAGCCCCACCACGCCACAACAAGCGGCGGGAACCCTCACGGAACCATTAGTGTCGGAACCGAGGGCGAGAGGCACTAAATTAGCGGCAACGGCAGCGGCGGAACCGCCGGAGGATACCCCCGAGACGCGACTAGGATCGCGGGGGTTGGGAGTGGCTCCATAATGGGCATTTTCGGTGACAAAACCGTAGGCGTACTCATCCATATTGGTCGCCCCCACCAAAACTGCCCCAGCCGCTTCTAGGGTTTGAATAGCGATCGCATCTTGTCCGGCGGCAGGGTGATCTCGATTGATTTTGGAGCCGGCAAGGGTGACAATGCCCTCAATATCAAAGAGATTTTTGACGGCGAAGGGGACTCCTGCTAAGACACCGACGGATTCCCCATTAGCGATCGCTTGATCGATTTTTTGGGCTTGAGCGAGCGCCCTAGGCTGTAAAATGTCGGTAAAGCAATTTAAATGGCGATTTTTCGCCTCTATCTCCGCCAAAGTCTGGCTAATAACTTCTAAGGCTCTAGTTTGACGATTTTGGATTGATCGAGCTAAATTGCACACAGAAATAGTCATGGTTCAAAGCTGAGGGCGCTTTCCCCGTCATCCTCTAAGGGAAATTCTGTCACTAAACTGGCGATTTCTTGCAAGCGTTGCCAGTTTTCAACCACAGAATTTAAATAGCGCTTGCTGAATAAATCTAAAAACCTTGTTGGATAAGGGTTTTAGACTTTTTTCCCCGCAAAAAGTGCTGACCATTGGAGGGATCGGGGGTAAAATTCAGGTACTTTTTCCCTGAAAATTAGGTAACT
>NZ_JADEXI010000338.1:0-5129 GCF_015207185.1 Microcystis sp. LEGE 08355
TTCCAATCCCATGCCACCATCCCCAACCTAATCAAACCTCTAACTACAAGAAATATGACCTTGGGGTGCTTTGCGTTCAAAAATAACTTGATCGTAGATCGCCGACGAGTGTAAAGTGCATTAGAAGGCTACCAATTCTGTTAAAAAACCCAAATCAACAATCCGCACCCCACGCAGCAACTTTATTCTTAAATTGGTGTTTCTGTCTTGGCTTATTTTGTTAGGAAGAACAGCCGAGAAACCTATTTGACGCTATCATGGAAACAGCACTGTACTGCTTGCTCAATCAATGCTGACCCTCAAAACGAGTAAACTAACCCTTGCTGATGTTCAACGTCATCTCAATTTCCAAGAAAAGCTTGAGGATGTTTCATTTACAGAGCTTTTAGCTTTGGAAACCGTCAGCGACGCAGAAAAATTAGAACTTGTTCAAATCCGCAACGATTTTCGACCCTATTTGATGGAAGATAAAGCATCAGAAGGACAAGTTAAAGTTTTAACCCTATTTCCCCTATTGCGGTTAGCGGGTTTTTATCGTTATCCGATTAAGATTAGGGTTGAAGAAGGGATTGATAATATTATCCTTGTGGATGAAGATAAAACTATTAGCGGACGGTTTGATATTGTCACGGTGAATAATTCGATAGCAACTGTCAATGATATCCCTTTTTGGATTTTAGTCATTGAAGCTAAAGAGAGTGGAATCGAAGTCCGTCAGGGATTACCTCAATTATTGACTTATGCCTACAATAGCTTAGAAAGACAACCCTCAGTTTGGGGATTAGCAACTAATGGCTTACAATATATGTTCGTCCATCTCAGACAAGAAACTAACCCCACTTATCAGATAATGCCAGAACTTAATTTAATGTATCCTGAATCAGCAATTAATCTGCTCCAAATTCTCAAGGCAATGGGTCAGCTAATTTTAGAGTAACCTTTGGGGTGGTTGGGTTTCGCTTTTTCAGGCGAATTAAGCCATTTTCGACCCAGTAGAGTAGCAATTATTGTAGGTTGGGTTGACGCAAGGAAACCCAACCAAGAGAAACCTTTGGGGTGGTTGGGTTTCGCTTTTTCAGGCGAATTAAGCCATTTTCGACCCAGTATTGTTTCGCTCAACCCAACCTACGAGGCTGTCTATATAGGGAATTAAAAGCGTCTTGAATAATTACCACTATCTAAAACTCCTAAGTCAAAAATAAACTTAATTAAGGTGTCGATTGAACGAGAATGAATTAGTTGATGCTTGAGCAACATCTAACAAAGACTCGATTACAGAATTAACCACAGCAGCTACGCAGGAAATCGCTACACTATTACCCGTTAATTTTCGCATAGTTTGATAACTGCCGACAATTTGATAATCATCGGGAAAACCTTGTAAACGGAGCATTTCTCTTTCTGTTAAGCGTCTTTTCCCATCCACTAACAAATAATTATAGGATGCTCCCGCTCGCAAGGCACAGGAATAGGGATAAGCACTGACATTACCTCCTTTATTTTCGTGCCAGATAGTCGGTTCACTATAAAGTTTTTTTCCCTCTCTTTTCAGAAGGCGACTTTTTTGAATTTTTTCGGAAGCATAATAAAAATCTGAGACATTTTCCTCTAATATTTCCGTTAAACTTGTTCTAGATAAAGCTGGTTTTGGCCAGATAAAACCCCGCGCTTCTCGGAAACCAACGATAAAAATTCGTTCCCGTTTTTGCGGTAAACCAAAATGAAGAGCATTCAAAACCCGATAATCGGTATAGTAATCTAAATCTTGCAGAGTATCGAGAATAACTTCTAAGGTTTTTCCCTGTTGATGTCCCTGCAATTGCTTGACATTTTCCAGAATAAATGCTGCGGGTTGTTTGGCTTTTAAAATGCGAGCAATCTCAAAAAATAGCGTGCCTCTGGTATCTTCAAACCCCTTTAAATCACCACAAATACTAAAGGGTTGACAGGGAAATCCAGCCATTAAAATATCATGATTGGGAATATCTAGGGCAGCGATTTCGGTAATATCTCCCTGGGGTTGGTCGCCAAAATTAGCCTGATAAATTGCCCGAGCATCTTTATCTATATCACAGGAAAAGACACAATCAGATTCTAAGTTTTTTTGGCGACAAACTTGTTCAATTGCGACTCGAAACCCTCCTAAACCACAAAATAGGTCAATAAAACGAATTTTCTGCTTATCTTTAAGTAAATTCATCGATCACATCCCTGGCAAGACCTCGATAATATCCTAACTTAATGGGGATAATTCATCGCCTTATAGCACAGCTACGTCAAAAAATAAATCGAACTTTAGAGGTATTTTTAGCCAAGTTTGAGGAGGTAGAAAGAGCCGTAAACTTGATTAACAATCGTCCTCGAAAATGTCTTGACTATCGTAACCCGAATGAGGTATTCTATGAAGATAGAGCAGACAGTGATGTAATTCAGACTTGAATTGGCGTTTTATGAAAGGAAATTATAGTTAACAGGGGGCTGTTTTCAGGAATTCTGTCACTGCGACCGATGTTGATGACATAGATATTTTCTTGTTTGTTTCCTAATTTTCTGTTGCCTATTTGCTGCTTTCTAAAAGTACAGATATTCTGAGCAAGCACTAGGCCTTGAGATAAGAGCGTCACCACTAGGGCAGAAAGATGAATTTTGTGATAATTATTTGAATAGTGGAGAAATTTATGGGATTGATGCCAAAGCTCTCGGTAAGTTGCGATCTTTGTCTCGCAGCTTTGCTATCTAGCCCACAGAGAGAGCCAGAAAACAATAAAGACAAATATAATCAAATAAAAGCAATAACGCCAAGATTACCGCAATTTTGCCAGCAGATAGGTTTAATAGTCATGGATATAGCTGGAAGCGTGCAAATGCTTACGGAACGCTCTGAACAATTGCTGTACCAGTATTCCCTCTCCCATACCCCGAACACCTTACCAGAACCCTTGCAAAAGTGGTTTAAACATCAGATTGCCCGACTCTTAGCCAAGGATGAGCAAGCCTTTTCCTGTTCACCCTTACGCCTAGAACAAGAGGGACGACAGTTAATCATTTTTCTGATTCCCACTCTGATCGGAGAACAGTTTCTCCTACTCTTACAAGAACAAGAACTGCCCTCTTTTTCGATTGCGGCCTTAGAATTGTTGGGACTGACTAAAAGGGAAGCAGAAGTGCTATTTTGGATTGCCCAAGATAAAAGTAATGCCGCCATAGCAAAAGTGATCGGATGTAGCGAAGGAACCGTGCGAAAACATCTAGAACATATTCACGGGAAACTAGGGGTACAAACTCGGACGGCAGCGGTTATAGTTGCCCTCGAAAAGTTGGGGCTACTGAAAGGGCAGATTGCTGCGATATCTTCATAATTCCCTACGCGGATCATCGTATTGTTAACCCAGAAAAATTTGATGATTATTGAAATTGTGCATTGTCCTGTACTTAGTTCTTGAACAGAGCTTCTCATCGAGAAAGCCAAAATTTCTTTGGCAAGGAGAATCAAATCTATGCCTACACCCTTTGTGAATGAGGAATTTACCTTCACCAATCCCGACGGCAGCACTATCCGGGTCAGGGGATCGGGAAACCAATATTACGCTGTTTTTGAAACCCTAGATGGCTATACCGTGGTCAAAAACCCTGACAATGGTTTTTACACCTACGCCCAGCTTTCCGAAGACAAAAGCCAACTGATAGCCACCGATGGGATAGTCGGCCAAGTAGCACCCCAAAGCCTCGGCATCCGGCCCCATCTACGCATCCAGACCGAGAGTGCCAAACAACAAGCTCAGAGCGCACCGATGCTACAGGAAGGGTTCAGTCAATGGCGAGTCCGTCGTCAGCAAAAAAAAACTCAGCTGCAGGGAATCAGTGCGACGACCAGTGCTGATGCCAGACCAGCTTCAACAGTAACTGTGGGCAACTATCTGGGATTATGTATCTTGATTAAGTTTCCCGACGTTGCCGCCAGCATTTCCCAACAGGAAGTCAGCAACTTCTGTAACCTACCTGGTTACGCCGGATTTGGCAATAAAGGGTCAGTACGGGATTATTTCTACGACAACTCCCAGGGAAAATTAACCTATACCAATGTTGTCACCCAATATTACACCGCCGCCCATAATCGCTCCTATTATACCGATCCAGCGATCGACTATGGTACTCGCGCCCGAGAACTGATTCTAGAAGCCCTCAATTATTTGAAATCCCAAGGCTTTAACTTTAGTCAGTTGAGTAGTGATAGTAACGGTTTAATTTATGCCTTAAATGTCTTCTATGTCGGGCCGCGGGTCAACAATTGGGCCGAAGGACTATGGCCTCATTCCTGGAGTTTAGCCTCACCCTACGATGTCGGGGGGGGCAAGAAGTTATACGACTACCAAATCACCAATATGGGTAGTGAACTGACCTTGCGTACCTTCTGTCATGAAAATGGTCACATGATTTGCGATTTTCCCGACCTCTACGATTATGGCGGTCAATCGGCAGGAGTGGGTAATTATTGTCTGATGTGTTACGGAGGCAATGATAAAAATCCCGTACAAGTTTGTGCCTATCTCAAAAATGAAGCCGGTTGGGCCAGCAAAGTGACAGCGATAACTCCAGGTCTTACCGCCAGTCTTGCTGCGGCCAAGAATGAGTTTTACCTCTACAGTAAGAACGCTAACGAGTATTTCCTGATCGAAAACCGGCAGAAAACTGGCCGGGATACATTCCTCCCCGATGCGGGCCTAGCCATCTGGCACGTGGACGAACAGAAGAATGGTAACGAGGAGGAACAGATGACTCCTAGCCAACACTACGAATGTTCCTTAGAACAGGCCGATAATCGCTTCGATTTGGAAAAAGACGTGAATGCTGGTGATAACGCCGACCTATTTCGAGCCTCCTATAAAACCGAGTTTTCCGATAGTACCAGTCCTGCTGGCAAATGGTGGGATGGTAGCAACTCTGGCCTAAAAATCGCCCAGATTTCTGCCGTTGGTGCCACGATGACCTTCACTGTCCCCGGCAGTGCTTGGCTAGAGAAAAAGCAGATTACCGGTTTGTGGATGATTAACCAAGAACGCAATGCGGCCGCCTATGTAGGCGGCCTCGGCTGGCGCAAGATTGCCAGCGAGAGTGACAGTGTTTTCTTG
>NZ_JADEXI010000339.1:0-5120 GCF_015207185.1 Microcystis sp. LEGE 08355
CCCCTTATCAAGGGGGGCAGGGGGGATCGAACCTCAAATCCATTTTAAATTTAATTATAACCAGCTACTTATTTTGAATAAATACTCAGAAAACATCAAGAAGGGAATCAGCTTTAAACCTTGTCCGTCAACTATCCATTCCCCTATTCTGGCACTCCCCGCTTCAAAGTGGGGGACAAAATGAGGTAAGGTAAAAAAGCTGTGCCTATAACCGAGACTATGAGCGTTGAATGGCAATCCGTAAAAACCTACGAGGATATTCTCTACCATAAATGGGGGGGAATCGCCAAAATTACCATCAATCGACCCCATAAGCGTAATGCCTTCCGTCCGAAGACAGTTTTTGAGCTTTACGACGCTTTCTGTGATGCTCGCGAGGATGCGCGCATTGGGGTAGTATTGCTCACGGGTGCAGGTCCCCACAGCGACGGCAAATATGCTTTTTGTTCCGGCGGCGATCAGACGGTGCGCGGTCAGGCGGGTTATATTGGCGATGATGGCGTACCCCGGCTCAATGTGCTGGATTTACAGAAATTAATTCGCTCCATCCCCAAGGTAGTTATCGCGCTGGTGGCGGGTTATGCGGTCGGGGGCGGTCATGTTTTACACTTGGTTTGTGATTTAACCTTAGCAGCGGATAACGCCATTTTTGGCCAGACCGGTCCAAAAGTGGGCAGTTTTGACGGCGGTTTTGGCTCTAGTTATCTGGCCCGGGTAGTGGGTCAGAAAAAAGCTCGCGAGATTTGGTTTCTTTGTCGGCAGTATAACGCCCAACGAGCGTTAGAAATGGGTTTGGTTAACCATGTCGTCCCGGTGGAGGAATTAGAGCAGGAAGGGGTTAAATGGTCCTTAGAAATTCTCGAAAAAAGTCCCTTGGCGATTCGCTGCCTAAAATCGGCTTTTAATGCTGATTGTGATGGTCAAGCGGGTTTACAGGAGTTAGCAGGCAATGCCACTTTACTCTACTATATGACCGCCGAAGGAGCCGAAGGTAAACAGGCTTTTCTCGAAAAACGTCCCCCCGATTTTAGTCAATATCCTTGGCTACCCTAATCAGTGATCAGTAAACAGTAATCAGTAATCAGTGAAAAGAAAGCAGAAAACTGCCCTATAATACTGCTCACTTAATACTCCATATTCCTACTGATCACTGATAAGCTATGCTAGTTTAGAGAGAGTAGTTAGGTTCGGTAGCAGCATTGGTTTCAAACAGAAGCGGTTTTTCCCTGATGGCCTTGACTGGGTTGTGTCCGATCTCCTTCTCGAAATGGCTGTGATATTGGGAGACAATCCATGACGATTTACGTTGGTAATCTGGTTTATGAAGTCACGAAAGAGGACTTGCACGGTGTATTCGCTGAATACGGCAAGGTTGTTCGCGTTTACTTGCCCGTAGATCGGGAAACTGGTAAAGTGCGCGGTTTTGGTTTTGTGGAAATGTCCTCCGATGAGGAAGAAGCAAAAGCGATCGAAACTCTTGACGGGGCCGAATGGATGGGACGACAGATGAAAGTCAACAAAGCTCGTCCCAGAGAAGATAATTTTGGTGGTGGTGGCGGCGGTGAGCGCAAAAACTTCGGGCGCCGCGAACGTTAAAGAGATTCTTGGAAAATTGCAGAAGCGGTTATTTTTGATAACCGCTTTCCTATGGATAATTAATCAATCTGCGTTTGTTTTCTAACATCCTAATACTCCATACGGACATTTCATCGTTTTGACGAAAAAAGCTAACGGACGCGAGGATATCCGTTCGTCCATAGATTTTGAGAATGTTATCAGGGAAAATCAAGATTTGATTCGCACCCACTCCCGCCTATCTTATTTGTTCTGATTTTCCCATCATCATCCAACCGCTGCCATAAACTTTGACAAAAAATGAAGATAGCAATCATCACAGCAACTCCCCAAAATGTCAAGCTCGGAAGTGGTACCTTCGTCACCAATATCCAACTGAATGACGAGTTGCGCTCCCAGGGTCATCTGGTTGATGTCTTCTCGCCAACCAAAGCATCGGGGCCGTTAGGCTATATGGCGCATCGCTTTCTTTGGAATTGGCGACTCGATCCCCGTCGCTTTGACCACTATGATGTGGTGGTGGGTTACGATATGGATGGTTACGCCATCAGCGATCGCCTGAAAGTCCCTTTTATCGTTTATATTCACGGTATTATTGCCGATGAAGCTACCTTTGAGCGGGGTTGGGTGCGAACTTCCTTAGAATTGATGGCAAAGGCCGAGAAAGTGAGCGTCCATCGTGCGGATCTGGTCATCTCTACCAGTGAATATTCGCGTACTAGACTCAAGCAACTTTATCAGTACGATGGCAATATCGAGATTGTTCATCCTCTAATTGATCTTAAAGGTTGGGATGCAGCGGTCGCCTCGGTCAAGTATGAGGAAAGAAACCGCGAGCAGAGGAGGCCGACGGTGTTTTGTGTCGGTGTCCAGTATCCCCGCAAAAATGTTGTCACTTTGATCCGCGCCGCCGCAATTCTCCGC
This sequence comes from Microcystis sp. LEGE 08355, assembly GCF_015207185.1. Lineage (NCBI taxonomy): Bacteria > Bacillati > Cyanobacteriota > Cyanophyceae > Chroococcales > Microcystaceae > Microcystis > Microcystis sp. LEGE 08355. The sequence continues at coordinate 2,500 of NZ_JADEXI010000339.1, forward strand.
CGTCAAATACCTGATGTGGAGGTAAGAATTGCCAGCAAAGGTCCTGAATGGAATAATTTACGCCGTCTGGCACAAGAACTCAATTTAGAGCAAAATGTTACTTTTCTCGGCTATCTTTCCTATCAAGAACTGATCCAAGAATATCTTGATTGTCAAGTTTTTTGTTTACCTAGTCTGCAAGAAGGATTTGGCCTAGTTTTTGCAGAAGCTATGGCCACTTATAAACCGATTGTCGCCAGTCGTTCCTCCTCGACACCGGAGTTGATTGAAGACGGTGTACAAGGTCTATTAGCCAATCCCTTAAATGCCGAAGATTTAGCGACTAAATTAGCGGAAGTGCTTCTCAATCCAGAAAAAGCTCGTTCCTTAGGGAAGGCAGGTAGAGCGAAAGTTTCAGAATTTGATGCGCCGATTGTTGCCCAACGTTTCAGTCAGTTATTAACCAATTTTCTGGAAAAATAGATTAACCTTGACAATAAAAATTTAACCCCTAACGCACAGCGTATAAATGGAAAATATCCACGAATGTCGAAGGTAGCAAGTCTCTTTTTTCTAGTTGAATTTTGAAGCCATTATCCGTCAGCATTTGGCTTATTTGTTTTAAGCGCCCCTTTTGATCGTGAATTTCAGCCACTATTTGCTTAATTTTTGGCCAGTCTTTAGCTTCGATGCTTTCAAATACTTCGTATTCTTCTCCTTCCACATCAATTTTCAGTAAATCGATGGAGTCAATACCGAGTTCATTAATTACCGAGGATAGAGTTCTTACTTCACAGGCTACTTGTTCTTTTTCTTGGAAAAACTCTTCAAACAAATTTTCTATTTTTGGGTAATTCTGATCCACTTGAATATCTTCTAATTCAGCCAGGGTATCCTCTGGCTTTGTGGTTGAATTAGCAGACATATTGGGATAAAAAGTAAAGATTTTTGCTGGGTTATTTTCCGAACTTAATCCACAGTTAAATAAAACAACATCCTCTAAAGAATGCAAATGAATATTTTTTTGCAAAACCTCAAAAGTTGGCTTGATTGGCTCAAAGGCGAAAACTTTTGCTGTTGGTTCAACTCCCTTGACAAAAATAGAGAATAGACCAATGTTGGCTCCAACATCAAAGATCACATCGCCTTCTTTGATGACGATATCATGCCCTTCATATTGCCTTTCAGTAAATATTTCCGAAAAAATGTATTCTGTTTCCTCTTTGCTACTACTGTAGTAACATTCTAATCCATTAGAAAAAGTAATCTTTTTGGCAATCACCGTTGATGTATGTATAGTTGCGATCTGGGACAAAATTATATTAACACCATGAATGGCTCCCCGTCAAGAATGAGGTAACAAGCCTCCCTTTCCAGGGGATAGCTAAAAGCTTTGATGTGCCTAGTTTATAACCTTCTTTTTAGGTAGGAGAATTGTCAGATTCTGTCTTTTGCCTCTTGCCTTCAAAAGCTGATAACTGATAACTGATAACTGATAACTGAAATGACGGACTTAAGCCACCTTTTTCCGTGACTCAAGGATGGGGTGAATAATTGTCCAGGCTAGGACGATAATTAAAGCCAAGATACCAAAACGAGCCATAGAACTGACTAACTGGTGCAAGGGGAACAAACGGCCTAAAAAGAAAGATAATGTCACCATAATCGTCGCCCACACCGTTGCTCCGCCCAGATTACAGAGGAAAAAGCGACCGTAGGGCATTCGGGCAATTCCCGCCATTGGACCTGCAAAGATTCTTAACAAAGCCACGAAGCGACCGAAAAAGACCGCCCGGGGTGCATTTTTACTAAATTGTTCCTTGGCTAATTCTAGTTTTTGAGGCGGAATCCGAAAGAATTTGCCAACTTTTAACAAAAACGGCCAACCTCCAGCGCGACCGAGCCAATAGCCAAAATTATCACCCAAAACTGCTCCTGTAATTGCGCTGACTAAAACTAACCAATAGTTCAAATCACCGCTACCGGCAAGGAAGCCGCCGACAATGGTGATGGTTTCTCCTGGGATGGGAATCCCGGTATTTTCGAGGGTGATACCGATAAATACTGCCCAGTATCCGTATTGGTGGGCGATTTCTTCAATATTTTCTAGGGATAATAGCTCTAGGGACATGGAGCGCTTTCTTAACAAAGGTTTACGAATATTCTAAGATATTTTTACAGTATTTAACCGTGGCTGAACATGACTTTTCCCAGTATTGATTTATTAGCAATTCGTCGGGGTGAGATAAAAGATTTAGGGGGCATGAACTTGTCAGGGGCTGATTTAGCGGGTGCAGACCTAGCCGGGGCGAATTTACGGGCAAATTTACGCGGTGCTGACCTGACGGGGGCAAATTTAAGGGGAGCAGATTTTCGTAATGCCGATTTACGCGGGGCAATTCTCCTCGATGCGATCGTGACTGGGGCAAGTTTGGCCGGCGCTTTTTTAGCCGGGGCGGTTTTTAATCATCTAGATTTGTCCGGGGCGGATTTTCGCGGTGTCGATGGCCGGGGAGTGAGTTTTGTCGGGGCGATTTTAACCCAAGCGGATTTTACTAGCGCTAATTTGTCCGGGGCAGATCTGTCGGCTACCGATTTAGAGGAAGCAATTTTTTTGGGGGCGATTTTACGCGGAACAAATT
>NZ_JADEXI010000340.1:0-5108 GCF_015207185.1 Microcystis sp. LEGE 08355
ATTTTTACCTATGAGATGGCTGCGATGATTCGGGAGGGAGCATCTCATTTATGCAAGTGAGTAATTATACTTATTCATAAAACTGGTTTCTAGCAAGGCTTTCAAAATAGCTTGACATAAAACCTGATTTAGGGGTTACAAAGGTGAGATGCTCCCGATTCGGGAGCATAGAATTCTTTGCCGAGAATTGGCGATATAAGGAAAGAATCGTCTGATTAAGGTCTTGCCAAAATTATTATTTCTTATTAGCTTAAAAATGTTAGAATCTATACAGAAAACACAATCTCCTTTAGCTTTGGCCTCTGCGTTGGCAGCTGCCATTAAACGAGGCGAAGAAGCGAAGAAACGGTTCCTATCTAAGCAAGGCGGAACCTTAACCAGCGCTGAGGTTTGTCGTGTTTTAGCCTGTAGTTCTTTGGAATTAGAAACTATGAGGCTCAATCATCGGGTCTTAGGTTTATCTGTCAACGAGGAATTAGTTTATCCCGCTTGGCAATTTGTTGATGGCAAAGTTTTGTCTGGTTTAGACCAAGTGTTAGCCGTCCTAAAAGAAGATGGTGCTTGGACACAAATGCTCTTTCTGCTTACGGGTGATATTCGTTTAGAGGGAGCAACCCCGCTAGAAAAACTCCAAAAGGGAGAAATCGAGCCAGTGGTTTGGGCCGCTAAGTGCTACGGGAGTCATAGCGCGGCGTAATGGGTTTGCCTCCTTCTGTTTGTGGGTTAGTACGTTTGAGAATTAGTTCACCAATTTTATAAAAAATAATATCTCCTGCAAGAATCAAAAATCTTCAGTAGCAGACAAAAGATAAGAGATAACTATCCTATTCATAAAACCTAAAATTATGTCGAATTTATCCAGGGTTTTAGATATTTTCACCCGATAGCGGCTCGATAACTTACTTTTGCAGGAGATCGCCGATCCTCTTGCCCTATTTTGGTAAAATCAACTATAATGGGGGGAAGTTAATTTTTGCCAAGCTTGAGCAGAGTTAAACCAATCCCTCAGTGAGCAAGCAATTGAATCCTATGCTTAAAATTGCCCTTTTTGGAACCAGTGCCGATCCTCCTACTGCCGGTCATCAAGCCATACTAAAATGGTTATCGGAACAGTACGATATCGTTGCAGTTTGGGCTGCCGATAATCCCTTTAAAAATCATCAAACCAGTCTCGAACATCGTCTGAGGATGTTAAATTTGCTCATCCGGGATATTCAACCCCCAAGGGATAATATACAACTGCGACGAGAATTAAGCGATCAACGGAGCTTAATTAGTGTGGAAAAAGCGCAAGCAATTTGGGGAGAACAGGAGGAATATACCCTAGTCATTGGTTCTGATTTAGCTGGACAAATTAGGCACTGGTATCGTAGCCAAGAATTACTAGAAAAAGTCAAAATTCTCGTGATTCCCCGGCCTGGCTATCCTATTAATCAAGATGATATTGAACAACTGCAAACATTAGGGGGTGATTGTCTGATTGCTGATGTATTTGCTCCGGCTGTATCCTCAACAGATTATCGAGAAAAAGGCGATAAACAGGCTGTTCCTGCACCGATTAAAGATTATATCGAAGGTCAAAAACTTTACGCATGAAACCGCAAAAGACCCTAGCTAATAAATCTCTAGCTGATTTTAAAGTGGGAGTTGATAACGTGATCTTTTCCGTTGATACCCAATTAAATCGGCTGCTAGTGCTTCTGATTAAAAGACGGGAAGAACCTTTTAGTAATTACTGGAGTTTACCCGGGACTTTAGTTAGAAATGGGGAATCACTGGAAACGGCAGCCTATCGAATTTTAGCCGAGAAAATTAGTGTTAATAATCTCTATCTGGAACAGTTATATACTTTTGGCAGTCCAGAGGGAGATTCCCCAGCAGCAGCCGAGAGTTTTGGGAAACGTTATCTATCGGTGAGTTACTTCGCTTTAGTGCGGTTTGAAGAAGCAAAATTAATCACTGAACGGGATTATAATATCACTTGGTATATGATTGATAAAGTGCCAGATTTAGCCTTTAATCACGGTCAAATTTTGGAATATGGCTGGCGAAGATTACGCAATAAAGTAGAATATAGTCCCGTCGCTTTTGAGGTTTTACCAGAATTATTTACTTTAAATGATCTTTATCAATTTTATGAGACAATTTTAGGTAAAAATTTTAGTGATTATTCTAACTTCAGAAATCGTCTATTGAAATTAGGATTTCTCAAGGATATGGGTTTAAAAGTCTCTCGTGGTGCTGGTCGTCCGGCTAGTTTATATCGCTTTGATGAAAAAGCTTTTGCTCCCTTTAAAGAGCAACCGTTAGTTTTTGTTTAAATAGGAAAAAATATGAGAATTGCTATCGCTCAATTAAATCCCATTGTTGGAGATATCGAAGGAAATGCCCAAAGAATTTTAGAGGCCGCTCAAACGGCATTTAATCAGGGAGCAGAATTACTTTTAACCCCGGAATTATCCCTCTGTGGTTATCCTCCCAGAGACTTGTTATTAAATCTGGGTTTTGTGGAAAAAATGTCTCGACAATTGCAATTATTGTCACAACAATTACCAGAAAAGTTAGCCGTCTTAGTCGGTTTTGTCGAAAAAAATCCCTCGGCAACGGTCAGAGGAGAAAAGCCGTTATTTAATAGCATAGCTTTGTTGAAAAGTCAAGAGATTAAACAAATTTTTACTAAACGTTTATTGCCTACCTACGATGTTTTTGATGAGGATCGTTACTTTGCTTCTGGGAAAGAAAGTCAATATTTTCAACTAACAGAAAATAATTTTAAAATTGGTGTAACTATCTGTGAAGATGTTTGGAATGATGAACAATTTTGGGGTCAGCGTCAATACGCAGTTAATCCCATCGCCGATTTAGCTAATTTAGGAGTGGATTTAATCGTTAATCTTTCCGCTTCTCCCTACAGTGTCGGTAAGCAAAAATTGCGAGAATCTTTATTGTCCTATAGTGCCACTAGATATAATTTACCGATAGTTTATGTCAATCAAGTGGGAGGTAATGATGATTTAATTTTTGATGGTGACAGTGTTGCTTTTAACCGACAAGGAGAAGTGATTTATCGCGCCAAGGCATTTACTTCTGTCCTAGAATTGATCGAGTTTAATCAAGATTTGTTACCCGCAGTTATTCATCCTTTACCTGTCGATGAAGATGAGGAAATTTATCAAGCTTTAGTCTTAGGAGTGCGAGATTATGTGCAGAAATGCGGTTTTAAACGGGTAATTTTTGGCTTGAGTGGTGGCATTGATTCCAGTTTAGTTGCCGCTATTGCCACTGACGCATTAGGGAAAGAAAATGTTCTCGCTGTGATGATGCCTTCTCCCTATAGTTCCGACCATTCCATTAGCGATGCAGTGGCTTTAGTTAATAATTTAGGTATCAAAAGTGAGAAGTTAGCAATTAAAGAAATTATGACCGCTTATGATCAACTTTTAGATGGTCTTTTTGCGGGGACTGATTTCGGTATTGCTGAAGAAAATCTTCAGTCACGCATTCGCGGTAATTTATTAATGGCCCTCTCTAATAAATTCGGTCATTTACTATTATCCACTGGCAATAAATCAGAAATGGCGGTGGGATATTGCACCCTTTACGGTGATATGAATGGTGGTTTAGCAGTGATTGCTGATGTGCCGAAAACCCGTGTTTATTCCCTCTGTCGCTGGTTAAATCGGCACGGGGAAATTATCCCCCTCAATGTGATTAATAAAGCTCCTAGTGCTGAATTAAAACCCAATCAGAAGGATCAAGATTCTTTACCTCCCTACGAGATTTTAGATGCTATTTTAGCACTATTAATCGATCGCCATCAATCCGCCGAACAAATTATCGCCGCCGGTTTTGAGCCTGAAATTGTGCAGAAAGTGATTAAATTAGTTAAAAATGCCGAATTTAAGCGCAAACAAGCTCCCCCTGGTCTAAAAATTAGCGATCGCGCTTTTGGTACTGGTTGGCGAATGCCTATCGCTAGTCGTTGGGGTTAGGGGGGTTTTTCAGTTATCAGTTATCAGTTATCAGTTATCAGTTATCAGTTATCAGTTATCAGTTATCAGTTATCAGTTATCAGTTATCAGTTATCAGTTATCAGTTATCAGTTATCAGTTATCAGTTATCAGTTATCACTAACCCAGGCGGGCGTTGGGTTTCATACTTCAACCCAACCTACGTTCTGTTCACTGATTACTGATTACTGATTACTGTTCACTGAAAGGGGTATTCGTGAGAGAGGAAGGGTAAGGGGATTAATTCTCCTGTTGCCTCGCCGATTTGTACTTTTAAACCCTCTCCCCCCGCTTTTGTTTTCACATAACCCAAGCCAAAATCCGCCAGCACACTGGTGAGTAAACCGACTTTTTGCGCTTCTAAAATAATCGGGGTATTGCTGGGGACGGGTTGGCTGAGTTTTATACCCCAAAGTCTTTGTTTTACGCCTTTATAGGTGTTAAGACGGGCGATAGTTTCTTGACCAATATAACAACCCTTATCAAAGACGATCGCTCGCCATAAACCGGCCTCTAAAGGGTTATAATCTTCGGTTAATTCTTGATCGACTGCCGGTCGGCCCTGATGGATTCTCAGGTATTCCCACACCTGCTCATCGGCGGGAGTAACGCCATTTTTAATTAAATTTTCCCAGAGGGGACCGGCTTCGGCGGCGGCAACGATTACAGTATATCCGGGTAGATCTAAGCCGGTGCCGACGGCCACTCTCAGGGCGGGTTGAGAAAGGAGATAATGACTATGCTGCACCCCCGTTAAAATCTGCTCTGGAACGGCGATTTTTTGCAGGTATTGCCCGCTTTCAGTACCGATTAGGGTGAAAATGGCAAAATTATCGGTTAAGTCGCTAATTTCCACCTTATCGAAGGGGAAAATATAGCGATCAATCAATTCCAGTAAAAATTGACGACGTTGGGGAGAAACGAGGATGAGGAGGGAATCATCGCCGGCGTAAACTGTGACAAAATCGAGGGTACGACCGGTAGAGTTAAGGAAAATTGTCTCACAACCCTGACCCGGTTTCAGGCGCTCGATAGCGTTACTGGTTTGATTGTGGAGAAAACGCAGTCGATCCTGGCCTTTTAATTCTAATAAACCCC
>NZ_JADEXI010000341.1:0-5104 GCF_015207185.1 Microcystis sp. LEGE 08355
GAATTAATTCTCCATACCGAATTTCAAACCGACCCCGACTCCAAAATTCCCTTCCGAATGCTCGATTATCGCATTCGCGTCTATCGTCGTCATCCCCAAAAACCAATGCGTCAAGTGGTAATTTATCTGCGACGCAGCGACTCTCCCCTGGTACAAGAAAATACCTTCCGTCTGGGGGAAACCTTTCATTCTTTTCAAGTCATCCGTCTTTGGGAAGAAAATACACCGCAATTTTTCCATCATCCCGGTTTATTACCCTTTGCCGTCCTCAGCAATACCGATGACCCCGAACAGGTGTTAAGTCAGGTGTCCCGTTCTCTGGAAACTATTTCCGAAAAACAGGTGCAAAGCAATCTCGCTGCCGCTACCAGTATTCTCGCCGGGTTAGTATTAAATCGAGAGACGATTAAAAAAATCCTTCGGAGTGACATTATGAGAGAATCCGTCATCTATCAAGATATTTTAGAGGAAGGCAGAGAGGAAGGCGAGGAAAAGGGACTACAAAAAGGCTTGCAAGCGGGTAAAGAAGAAAAAGCTCGACAAATTGCCCTAAAAATGCTATCTGCTGGTTTTTCTATCCCAGAAATCGCCCAATTTACCGATTTATCCCCCGCAACTATCGAGGAATTACAATCGAGAGACGATTAAAAAAATCCTTCGGAGTGACATTCTCAGAGAATCCGTCATCTATCAAGATATTTTAGAGGAAGGAGAATTATCCGCTAAATTAACCTCTATACCCCGTTTATCAGCTTTAGGATTAAGTGCTGAACAAATTGCCCAAGCTTTAGACTTAGAAATTGAACAAGTACAACAAGTCATTGAGGGACAAAATTGAGGGAAAACGGACAGTATTTTCTATCGTCTCTTTCAGTAATAATTTTTGATCATTAATTCCCTACCAGATGCCGCCGATCCTTGTTTATAATTATTCATGCCATACTGAAGATTCCACTCGATAATATGGGCAAAATCAAAGAGTTTTCGTATCTCTGGACAATCATCGTAGGTAATTAACCATTTAGCCTGACATTGACGCATATTATCGGCAAAACGTTGATGATCGAAGCTGGTATGTAAATTACCTCTTACGCCGTATAAACGTGATTTTGTGGCACTATAGTAGGGGGGATCGAGGAAGATAAAAACTTCTTTTCCCTCAGCAAATAATAATTCTTCGTAGTCTTGGTTAGTAATTTTTACCGATGCTAATAACGGCGCAATTTGAGTTAATCTGGCTATCGATGAATCAGTAAATCTACTGGTAAAAGCTGCTTGGGAATACCCCCCCGAATCCACTGTTCCCGAAAAAGTAATCCGATTTAAGATAAAAAAACGCACCGCTTTCTCAAAGTTGGTTAACTTTAAATCTTCCCTTGTCAAATCTTGAAATAATTCTCGTCCGCTATCATATTTCTGTTTAATTTCTGTTATTTTTGCTACCAATAAATCAATATTTTCTTGAGCGCATTGCCAGAAACAATATAAATCATAATTTAAGTCATTAATCCAATAGGTTTTTATTTGTTGTCCAAAGAGTTGCTTAACAGCAAAAAACACAGAACCACCACCAAAAAAAGGTTCTCGATATTCCCTAATATTCACAGGAATTTGCGGCAGAATTTGCTTAATCGCCCGGGATTTACCACCGGGATAACGCAAGGGACTTTTAATTTTTGACATTTTATACTAAATCCGTTTATTAAAGACTGATTATCTATTCCCCCTTTTGCCCCTTGCATGAGTGCCTGTCCTGATATGTATGTTCAGAACCTTGAGTTGGATTGAGGACGGCTAACCAGACTTCACCCCGTTTCAGAGGATTAGTCATCATTGATCTTCTTGATGGAGTATTACTGCATAGTCATTCATACCTTCTTCAGCAAAGGCGCGATCTTGATCAGCAAACTCCGCAAACAGATCGGCCAGTTGCATGGGATCGAGGACAGCCTGATGACGCTGACTGCGAAACTTTAAGAAGGCAATAAAATCAGCCACTTGCTGAAGCTGATTATCAGTCAGTCGATCCAAGTCTTGCTTAAGAGCTTCAGCGCTTACTGGCATAGGAAGAAAAAACATTCCGACTTCCCCATTATAAGAGATCCTGGCCAACAGCCGTCTTCAACAAACCCCCATGAGTCCCTGAGCGCGTAGCGGGGTAGGGAGAACGTTCAGACATTCGGATCTTATCAGTTACTACTGTCTGATTCACCCGCGCTGCTAGACCCATTACCACCTGAAGTCGCCACTATTATTGAAGTTGCAGTGATACTAATTGTCTGCCACTCGCTGCTTGTCTTTTCTGCCAATCAGCAAATAGGGCCTTGAAATCATAATTAAAAGATTTGGCTTGTTCTTCTCGTATTCTGTGTAATTCTTCAAGAATTTCATCTTCCCACATAAATTTACTCTCCCATCAATTCATATTAGTCCTCGTGCTTCTCCCCAGACTTCTACTTACTCTGTCTAGCTTGACCAACTTTTAGCCAGGCAAAGATTTGTTGTGGAGTCAGTGTCAACTCAACCCCTGCAATTACCTTAAGCTGGTGATCCCCTCTGCAAACTTCCGGCTCTTGTTGGGGAGTAAACATTAAAACAGAATAATCATCTGGATCAAGCATCCATCCTAATTTACTGCCATGTTTTAAACAATGTAGAATGTTGTCAATTACACGGTTTACCTTTTGATCCGGTGAAAGAATTTCGATAGTCCAATCAGGTGCTTCCCTAAAGTCGTCCTCCGGTTCACCTGCTTGATTGAGGTTAATTCGATTCCATGCAATTACCGCCACATCAGGAACGATCGAACGCCCGCCGAAGGTACATCGCAACTCAGGTAAAGCTGTATAATCAACAGTGTGGCTGTCAACCGCAGCTAAAAGACGTTTTTGCAGGATAGAGTGTCGAGTCTTAGGCATGGGTTTCTGAATTGCGACTCCATGCAAGTATTCCCATGCTGGAGAATCCTCCAAATATGGCAATTTGAGGAAATCTTCAAGGGTGAGACTCTCAGTCAAGGAAGTCGTCATCGGTTCAAGCAAAGGTTTTTTTTGTGACTTTATTATAAATGAACTTTATCTGGGTTTCTTACCGACGATTCAGGTATATTTAAGGAGAATTTGCCCTCTCAATCAAATGGGTCGATTTCTTAACTATTCTAACTGACCGGTATCACTGGAAATGCCCACGGGGATCACAAAATTGGCCAATTGTCAATAGCTTTTCAGATGCTCTCACCTTGGTTATGGCACTTCCCACTCTTTCTTTTCTAGACACTCTGCAAACGGTTGAACTCACCCGCCTTGTCAAAGTCTAGCAGAAAGTCGGGTGCAGTGATATGTCAGACAGTCGGCAGCCGGTCATAGGCTTCTGGCTCAACATCGGGAACTTTTGTTAAGATTGCCTGATACTTTTCTCGACTTCCCTTTTTGGACCTTTCTATTAGGTAATTTTCTGTCATCAACGCTGAAAGTTTCTCAGCGATCGCAGTAGAGATAAATTGATCGATCGAAATTCCATCACGAGCCGCTAGATCATCAAAACTTTTCTGTAATGAGTCGGGAATTTGAACTTGGATGGTACTCATGGTAACTTACCTATTAATCGTAGGAAACCTGAAGGCTCAAGCAGACATAAACCAAATTGCTCAACACCAGCAAAGTCACGGGTGTTATATGTGATTATACTCTGACATCCTGCTTTAACTGCAAGCTCCAATACCATATCGTCTTTGGGATCACGCAGAAATGGTCGCCACAGGAAGAAAATTTTATGAGGTATCCCAACCGAGCAATAGAAATCAATTAAGTCATCTACTTCTTCTCGACTTAAATAGAGATTGGGCAACTCCCGCAATAGGACATCTGTATATTCCAAGACGAGAGGAACAGATAAGTGCATATCAAATTTTCCTGTACCTATAAGGCTAAGAAGTTGAAACGCACTTCCACGCCTAGATCTTAATCCAGCAATAATGACATTGGTATCAATAACAATCTGAGGTAACGACATTCGCAACTGGGCAACGATGATTATTGGTACAGTTACATCTTAACTTTATCATCACAGAACAAAAATAGCGTGGGTTTCATTTTTGAATTGGCGCTCTTACAAAAACCTAGCCACCTTTACTCGATCGATAAATTACGATCAAACCCATTAGATTAACCATCTACTTAACCGTTGGTTTGCGGAATTTGGAAGGAGAAGGAAAATATTCTACCCGTTCATTTTTGAGTGCTTGTGCCATAAAATCGCGCCAAATGGGAGCGGCAAAACCACCACCGGTGATACCTTTACCTAAAGTGCGGTTTCGGTCATCTCCAATCCACACTGCGGTGGCTAATTGGGGAACATAACCGACAAACCAGACATTTTTCTCGTTATCGGTAGTACCGGTTTTTCCCGCTGCTGGACGACCGATTTGGGCCGAGGTTGCTGTTCCCCCCTGAATAACTCCCTGTAGGACAGAATTGAGAGAAGCGGTGGCCCAGGGGTCTAAAACTAGCTTCGGTTTGGGTGTATTATCGAGCATGACGTTACCCCGACTATCAGTAACACGCATGATAAAGGTAGGCTCGGAATGCCAGCCATTACTGGCAAAAGTAGCGTAGGCCCCCGCCATTTCCAGAGGAGTCACATCCACGGAACCCAAAGGTAAAGAGGTCACGGCAATTAAAGGACTCTCGAAACCCAGCAGACGACAGACTTCAATGACTTTATTTATCCCGACGCGACGACCGAGAATAACTGCGGGAATATTCAGAGACTGCATCAGAGCGCTACGCAGGGAAACCGGACCTGAAAAGCCTCCACCGTAGTTTTTTGGGCTATAGAAGCCGCCGGCCTCGCGAAAACGGACTGGAGCATCATTAACCACCGTTTCGGGGGTAAAACGACCACTAGCGAAGGCAGTATAATAGACGAAGGGTTTAAAAGCTGACCCCGGTTGACGACGGGATTGGATGGCGCGGTTTAATTGACTTTTATTGTAATCAACGCCACCGACGAGCGCCTTGACGAAATGGGTGCGGGGATCCACCGCGACTAGAGAAATTTGTAGGTCTTTGGTGCGAATACCGCGACGACGCAAGCTATTATAGGC
>NZ_JADEXI010000342.1:0-5090 GCF_015207185.1 Microcystis sp. LEGE 08355
TTTGCTCTAACACCTCTTTTCCCCACCCTGTAAGCGTTTCTCTCAATTCTTCTTGTGTTCGCTTCTCTAGAATAGCTATTAGTTTTCCCGTATCTAAATTTACTAAAACCGCACAGTAATTTTTTTGTCCTTTGACTAGAGCGATTTAATCAATTCCTAGTCTTTTTAATTTCGATAGGTCTGTCTCTGTAATTTCTTCAGCTATGTCCTCTATCATTCTTTGAATCTCTTCTTCCGTTACGTCATTTCTTCGACTAACATTTAAAATATCTCCTGATTTTAATTGTTCGAGTATATTCTCGGCTAGTCTTTTCGTATAGGTTCGTTTACTGGCGACAAAATCTAACTCTTCGCTAAAGGGTTTTCGACAATTATTGCACTTAAATTGACGACGATTAACTTGTAGGTACACTGGTTGTCCTGAGATTGGTAAATCTTTGACTAAATGTCGATGATTTTGGTGGAGTTTATCGCTCTATAACCCACAATGAGGACAGGACGTTCGGCGAGATCAGTCGAGCCGTTGCTTTTTGATTTTTCGATTCGATTCGGCAAACTATACCGATATTTTCTAGGTGTAGATAGCCTTGAATAGAGGTTCCTTTTAGGTGAAAAAATTTGTCAAGTATCATAAGTAAAATACTCTGGTTTTTGGCCATTATATCAAATTTTAACTCAATTGTCTATCTTTTGGTATTAACCTGTTTGTGCCGTAAGTGTCTCCCTGTATAGATTTCAGCTACTTTTAGGCGTAGGCACTCTCATCGAATTTTATTTTAAGTTAATTATTTGCATAACAATTCCCGAAGAGCCGATTTTGTTAGCACTAACTGGAACAGGTTTACCCACACTGGCTATGTTAATTCATTCACCAATTAGCCACCGTCAATTAATTGCTAAATATCGCCAGTCTGAGGAATCTTTAATCAAGCCATAAAAGATTAAGCTTAAATTGCATTAAATCACGTCAATTGAAAATTAAAAGGTGAATCTATGGCTATGCTATCTCAAAGTGAAAAACAACAAAGTATTAAATTAGCACGTATTGGAGTAGTAATTGGATTATTAATTCCTTTTATGTCTATATTTTTCAGTATTATTTTTGCCCTCACTTCTTATTTAGTGATTGCGCCAAAATTTGATGAAGCTAGTTATTTTCAGGAAGGGTTAGCTAAGGTCAGAATTGGTGATAAATATGGCTATATAGACAAAACAGGGAAAACTGTTATTCCCATACAATTTGATTCGATTGATGTTTATGAATTTCAGGAAGGGTTAGCAAAGGTTAAAATTGGTGGTAAAAGGGGCTATGGTGATAATAAATATGGCTATATAGACAAAACAGGTAAAACTTTTATTACCCCACAGTTTGACAATGCTGATAACTTTCACAAAGGTTTAGCCAAAGTTAGAATTGGTGATAAATATGGCTATGTAGATAAAACAGGGAAAATTAAAATTGTGATTTTACCCACATCTGAAAAAGCTGATTCCTTTGAAGAAGAATTAACACGAGTTCAAGTTGGTGACAACTATGGCTATGTAAATAAAAGAGGAAAAACTATTATTACACCGCAATTTTATAAGGCTGGTACTTTTCATGAAGGATTGGCTTCTGTCGGAAATTATGTTAAGGTGAGTGAGTTTAATAATGAACTCAAAAATGGCTATATAAATAAGACAGGTGAAATTGTTATTCCACTTCAATTTGATGAAGTAGATGACTTTAACAAAGGTTTAGCTAAGGTAAAAATTGATGGTAAATGGGGCTATATAGATAGAACAGGTAAAATTGTTATTGGACTTCAATTTAATGAAGTTGGCGACTTTAGCGAAGGTTTAGCTAAGGTAAAAATTGATGGTAAATGGGGCTATATAGATAGAACAGGTAAAATTGTTATTGGACTTCAATTTAATGAAGTTGGCGACTTTAGCGAAGGTTTAGCTAAGGTTGAAATTGGTGGTAAATGAGGCTATATAGATAGAACAGGTGAAATTGTGATACCACCCACATTTGAAGATAGTGATTATCATATAGTGGGTGATTTTCACAAAGGTTTAGCTAAGGTAAAAATTGATGGTGAATGGGGCTATATAGATAGAACAGGTAAAATGGTCTTAAACTTAGAATTTGAGAAAGATGAATCTGAACCCAAGTCTAAGGAAGCAAAATCTTTACAAGAAGGATTAGAACCACTCCGAATGGGATATAAATATGGTTATATTCGGACTCCTTTAAAGTAGTAATGTAGGTTGGGTTAAGCAATAGCGTAACCCTACAAAGGTTTTAATAAACTAACGGTGAAAATGTCTAAATCAGGATATCCAAGATTTAAGGATTAATTTGATAATTAGCTGATTACCAAACCCCTAAATTTACCTCCCGCAAATGTAAAAATCATACAAATCCCCTTGCTCATACAATAATCGCAACCAGTAAACCTTTTTATAATGTCAGATCATAATTTTTCCAAATAAATGTGTAAACTTAAAGAGTTCACCCACTGCCAAAATACCATGACTCGCTGGTTTAATATTGCCGGTCCATGTAAAGACGATATCCACTATATGTTATCTCCCACAGTACGATTACCAGATTTAGAGGAGCTAATTCAACAACGTAGTTACTTTGTCCTTCACGCACCACGACAAACGGGGAAAACCACCGCCATGTTATCCCTAGCAAAACAACTTACCGATACTGGAAATTATGCCGCAGTCATGGTATCCGTAGAAGTAGGAAGTGCATTTAATCATGATCCTAGTGCCGCAGAATTGGCAATTTTAGGAACTTGGTATGATACAATAAATATTCGCTTACCCAAAGAATTACAACCAGCTGCTAAACAATGGCAACAGGAAGAACCAGGAAATAGAATTAAGGCTCTTTTACAAAGTTGGGCAACATCCTTAAACCGCCCTTTAGTATTATTTATAGATGAAATTGACTCTTTACAAGACCAAACATTAATATCAGTTTTACGACAGTTAAGAGATGGTTTTCCTAACCGTCCAGAAAATTTTCCCTCATCAGTAGGATTAATTGGTTTACGAGATGTGCGAGATTATAAAGTAGCATCGGGAGGTAGTGATAGATTAAATACATCTAGTCCTTTTAATATAAAAGTTGCTTCTCTTACTATGCGAAATTTTAATCTTGCAGAAGTGGGAGAATTATATCAACAACATACAGCAGCAACTGGACAAATTTTCACACCAGAAGCAATAGAAACAGCTGATGATTTAACCCAAGGACAACCTTGGTTAGTCAATGCTTTAGCTAAAGAAATTGTAGAAAAAATGGTAAAAGATAGAAGTATTACTATTACCAAAGAACACATTTTACAAGCTAAGGAAATATTAATAGCTCGTCAAGATACTCATTTAGATAGTTTAGCGGAAAAACTCAGAGAAAAACGAGTGAAAAACATTATTGAACCGATTTTAGCAGGGCAAACCTTACCCGATACCCTAGCAGATGATCGCCAATATTTAATAGATTTAGGACTATTACGACGTGATCCAAGGGGAGGATTAGTTATTTCTAACCCCATTTATCGTGAAGTAATTCCCCGCGTTTTAGTCCAAGGAACTCAAGACAGTTTACCTTTAATTAGTCCTAGTTGGTTGACGGCAAAAGGTGAATTAAATATTGATGCTTTATTAACAGCATTTCTCAAGTTTTGGCGACAACAGGTCGAACCATTATTAAGTAGTGCTGCTTACCATGAAATTGCCCCCCATATTGTATTAATGGCTTTTTTACATCGTGTGGTTAATGGTGGGGGGGTTTTAGAAAGGGAATATGCAATTGGTAGTGATAGAATGGATTTATGTTTGCAGTATAAAGATGTAATTTTAGGGATTGAATTAAAAGTATGGCGGGATAAAAAACGCAATCCCCAAGCTGATGGAATTGAACAATTAGAATCTTATTTAGCACGTTTGGGTTTAGATTTTGGTTGGTTATTTATCTTTGATAGACGGAAAAATGCCTTACCAATGGAAGAAAGGTTATCAACTGAAGTTGTGGTGACAGAAAATCAATATAGAATTACTGTGATTAGGGCATGAGTTTTATATTTTTTGTTTGACGCAGAGGCGCTACAGTCGCAGAGAGGAGAACGGAAAGAGGGATTTTTGCAGATCATTTTTCTCTGTATCCTTGAAAATTGTAGAGTAAACAAAGACTAAGGACAACTTTTAGGGATTAGGGAAAAAGACGATTTTTACCAGAATGCCTAGTATTCCTGTCACCAAAATTCCGACAATGCCAAGAAATCCATTAGTGGTAATATTCACCCGTGCATTCAGGTCATCAATACGCTTTTCTATTTCCATAACTTTAGAATCTAGGGCTTTAATATCCCCTCTTATTTCTGATTGTCCTATCTCTAGCTTATTAACATCTCTTTGTAAAGAGTCGATTTTTCCCTCAATTCTTGTCAGGACTGCTTCTAGGGAATAAGTTACGGTTTCGTTAGACATTTTGCTAAACTCCCAGAGTTATCCTGCCGCTATCTTAATTATTAATCTTTTTTCTAGTTTAAGATGGCTTACGGTTCACTGCCACGATTGCGCCAGACTTGCCAACCGACGTAACCGAGGAGGAGAGTCGCACCAAAGGCAAAACCCCAACCACTGGGAACATTGGAGAAACCGAGGGCTAAACTGCCCACCCAGAGGGTTAGGGCGTAGATAAATAATACTGTCAGACGGTGAGAGATACCAGCTTTCAGTAAACGATGGTGTAAATGACGTTTATCAGCCACAAAAGGGGATTTTCCGCGTTTGAGACGGGAAATAATCACCGTGGACATATCGAGGAGAGGAACCGCGAGGATGAGATAGGGTAGTAAGACGGCGGTAACGGCAACAGTAGTCACAGCAGTGGTTTTAGCCAATCCAATCACCGCCACACCCGCCAGGGTAAAACCCATAAAATAGGCCCCACCATCCCCCATAAAAATTTGAGCGGGGTTAAAATTGTAACGCAGAAAACCCAAGGCCCCACCCGCTAAAGCGGCGGCGATAATAGCGGCGGCCGGTTGTCCCATCACCAAAGTTACAATCAAAATAACCACGGCAGA
>NZ_JADEXI010000343.1:0-5081 GCF_015207185.1 Microcystis sp. LEGE 08355
TGATAACTGATATTGTGATATGTAATTAGCTTAATTCGCTTACCTTTTTAGTTTACGCATACACCCTCTTCAATCGATCGCTATGACTTTTCCCACTACGTCCCCCCAAGTCTCGGAGATAGAGAATAATCGTGCTTGGCATAATTTAACTGGCGAACAAACCCTAGAAATACTGAGAACCAATGGGGAAACCGGCTTAATCGAGGCGGAAATTGTTAAAAGAAAAGATATTTACGGGTTAAATGAACTAAAAGAAACGGGGGGACGTAGCCCGTTAATGATTCTCTGGGAACAGTTTACTAACATTATGTTAGTGATGCTAATTGCCGTGGCGGTGGTTTCAGCAGTTTTGGATCTGAAGAAAGCGGAATTTCCCAAAGATGCGATCGCTATTTTTACAATTGTTATTTTAAACGGTATTTTAGGATATTTACAGGAAAGTCGGGCAGAAAAGGCTTTAGCCGCCCTTAAGCAGTTATCCTCGCCCAAAGTTAGAGTTATCCGTAATGGTAGCACCTTTGAAGTGGCGGCCAAGGAACTTGTCCCCGGGGATATCATGTTACTGGAAGCGGGGGTACAAATTGCCGCCGATGGCAGATTATTAGAAGCACAAAACCTGCAAATCCGGGAAGCTGCCCTGACGGGGGAAGCGGAATCGGTGAATAAACAAGCACAGAAGGTTTTACCGGAAGATGCCTCTTTAGGCGATCGCATTAACCTCGTCTATCAGGGTACGGAAGTAGTACAGGGACGGGGGAAAGTGGCGATTACCAGGACGGGAATGGATACGGAAATCGGTAAAATCGCCGCTTTGTTGCAAGGAGTAGAAAGTGAACCAACTCCCCTACAGCAGCGAATGTCGCAGTTAGGTAACGTTTTAGTGAGTAGTTCCCTGGCTTTAGTGGCTATAGTCGTCCTTGGCGGTGTAATTCGCTTTGGTTGGCAGTTTTTTGAATCATTCCTCGAAACTTCCCTCAGTATGGCTGTGGCCGTTGTTCCCGAAGGTTTACCGGCAGTGGTAACGGTGACTTTGGCAATTGGAACCCAAAGAATGGTGAGAAGACAAGCTTTAATCCGTAAATTGCCGGCAGTGGAAACCTTAGGCTCGGTAACGACGATTTGCTCCGATAAAACCGGAACTTTAACTCAAAATAAAATGGTGGTGCAGAAAGTCAATACTTCCCACCATGTCATTACTGTCACTGGGGAAGGTTACGCACCCATCGGGGAGTTTAGTGGTGCTAGTGAAAGTGATCCCGAACTACAGGCAATTTTAACGGCTTGTGTGCTGTGTAATGATGCACTTTTGCAAAATAAAGAGCAAGAATGGTTAATTTTAGGCGATCCCACCGAAGGAGCTTTACTGACATTAGCGGGTAAAGGAGGACTATATCGGGAAGCATTGGCACCAAAAAGCCCTCGTTTAGGCGAATTTCCCTTTTCTTCCGAAAGAAAGAGAATGTCAGTAATCTGTGAGAATGCCCAGTTAGGTTTGGGGGATTCTGCCTATTTAATGTTTACCAAAGGCTCACCGGAATTAATTCTCGAACGCTGTTCTCTGATCCAAGTTGGGGCGGAAAGTCAACCCTTAACAGCTGAACAAAGAAGCCGTATTTTGGCACAAAATGACGAAATGGCGGGTAATGGCCTACGAGTCTTAGGTTTTTCCTATAAACCGATGACAGAAGTGCCAGAAGCGGAAAGAGAAGATAGTGAGGAACAATCCCTGGTTTGGTTGGGATTGGTGGGAATGCTCGATGCACCCCGCAAAGAAGTTAAAGAAGCGGTTGCCCTCTGTCGTCAAGCGGGAATTCGTCCGATTATGATTACCGGAGATCACCAATTAACGGCCAAGGCGATCGCCAGTGAATTAGGCATTGCTGCTGCCGGGGAGCGAGTAATCACGGGTAAAGAATTAGAAAAAATGTCTCAGAATGACCTAGAGGCAGAGGTAGATGGTGTAAGCGTCTATGCTCGCGTTTCTCCCGAACATAAGCTGAGAATCGTCCAAGCTTTGCAAAAACGGGGCAAATTCGTCGCCATGACGGGGGATGGAGTCAATGATGCTCCGGCACTAAAACAAGCGGATATCGGCATCGCCATGGGGATTACGGGAACCGATGTCAGCAAAGAAGCCAGTGATATGATTTTGCTGGATGATAATTTTGCCACCATCGTCGCCGCCACCGAAGAAGGGCGCGTGGTTTACAGCAACATTCGGCGCTTTATTAAATACATTCTCGGCAGTAATATTGGCGAGGTTTTAACCATTGCGGCGGCTCCGCTGCTCGGTTTAGGCGGTGTACCCCTTTCTCCCTTGCAAATCCTCTGGATGAACCTTGTCACCGACGGTTTACCGGCTCTGGCTCTGGCAATGGAACCCGCCGAACCTAATGTGATGAAACGTCCACCTTTTAGCCCCCGGGAAAGCATTTTCGCTCGCGGTTTGGGTTGGTATATGATTCGCATCGGTGTGGTGTTTGCCATTCTCACCATTATTATGATGGCTTGGGCTTACCGATATACTCAGGCAACTCCCGAAATCGGAGATCCTGGACGTTGGAAAACCATGGTATTTACTACCCTCTGTTTAGCACAAATGGGTCATGCTTTGGCGGTGCGTTCCCATACCCAGTTAGCTGTGCAAATGAATCCCTTCTCTAATCCTTACATTATTGCCGCCGTGGGCTTGACAACGATCCTACAATTGTTGTTAATTTATGCTCCTCCTCTACAAAGCTTCTTCGGCACTCAATGGATTAGTGGCACGGAATTATTAATCTGTTTTGGATTTAGTGCCTTAATGTTTGTTTGGATCGAGTTGGAGAAGTTATTTATTCGCTGGTTCATGACGAAAAAATAAATCAATGCCAACACCAATTATTCTGACTTTAACGGTTTTAGTCGTTGCTTTAGTCGCTTTTGTGGCGGAATGGCTACCGGTAGATTTAACCGCTTTATGCGTGGCGATTGTCCTGATTCTTTTGGGTTTAGTTACTCCCGAAGAAGGTATCGCCGGATTTAGTAATTCTGCCACGGTGACAGTGATGGCGATGTTTGTGCTTAGTGCTGGAATTACCCGCACGGGAGTGATTCAAGTAATTCGCGATCGCTTGCTGGTTTGGGGGGGCAAAAATCCCCACCAACAGGTATTTGTCCTAGGAGCATTAGTGGGGCCAATTAGTGCTTTTATTAATAACACGGCAGTGGTGGCGATCTTTTTACCTATCGTCGAAGATTGGTGTAAAAAACAAAAAATTTCTCCTTCTAAGTTATTAATTCCCCTTTCCTACGCCACGGTTTTAGCGGGGATGATTACCGTGGTGGGAACTTCTACAAACATTCTCGCCAGTGGTATTTCTGCCAAGCTGGGTTATGGGCAATTTAGCTTATTTCAATTCACTGCTTTAGGAGTAGTAACTTTTTTAGCAGGTTTGATTTATTTAACAATTTTTGCCCCGAAATTATTACCGGATCGCAAATCTTCCACGGGGGAATTTTTAGACGATGATTATGGTTCTAAAGTATATCTGAGTGAGGTAATTATTAGCCCTCGTTCTAGTCTTATCGGTCAAACTTTATCCGAAAGTGGACTACAAAGAAAGTTTGATTTTGATGTGTTGGAATTAATCAGAAATAAGGTACATTTATCCCAACCTTTGGCCGATAAAGTTCTCAATGCTGGCGATATTTTAATCGTTCACAGTAGTCGGGAAGAACTATTAAAAATTAAAGATGAACGGGGATTAGAAATTTTTGCCGATGTCAAATTTCACCAAGGAGATATTGAATCGGCAATTACTACAGGTGAGGAAAAATTAGCCGAGGTTTTGATTCTCTCTAATTCCCGTTTAATTGGGACAACTTTAAAAGATTTGAAATTCCGTCAGCGTTATAACGCCACGGTTTTGGCGATTCGGCGTGGTTCGGAATTACTGCAAGGAAGATTAGGTAAAATTCCTTTAAAGTTTGGTGATTTGCTTTTAGTTCAGGGACCAAAACAGAGTTTTATTGGTTTACAAACCACGCGAGAATTATTAGTTTTAGAAGAGAAAGACATCGAATCCCTGCGAAAGGATAAGGGAATTATTGCTTTAATGATTACTTTGTTAGTGATTATTATTGCCGCTTTTGATATTCAACCTATTCTCGTCACCAGTTTAGTTGGGGTGGTTTTAATGGTAATTACTGGCTGTCTAAAACCTGGGGAAGTCTATGGTTCCATTCGTTGGGATATTATCTTTTTATTAGCGGGTTTAATTCCCCTCGGTACTGCCATGGATAACTCAGGAACGACTAAATGGTTAGCAGATAATTTAGTGGCTATCGGCGGCCATCTTTCGGGGTTTTGGATCTTAGTTTTCTTCTATCTAATTACCTCATTTTTAACTGAAATCCTCTCTAATAATGCTGCCGTGGTGTTAATGATTCCCGTCGCCGTGGAAGTGGCGAAAACTTTGGGTTTAAATCCTTTGGCTTTTATGTATGCTGTCACCTTTGCTGCTTCTAATAGTTATCTAACACCGATTGGCTATCAAACTAACACCATGGTTTATGCACCTGGCGGCTATAAATTCCTCGATTTTACCCGTTTGGGTGCGCCCCTAAATTTAATTTTGACGATTTTAACCCCTAGTTTAATTGTCTTGTTTTATGGCTTGAAGTAAAGAAAGAGATCGAAGAATATTCGATCTCTAAAAAGAATTTGATCAGTAGTCAAAACTATTTCGATTCAGCAAAGCGTTTACGCAGGGATTCGGTGCGCTTTTTCGCCACCGTATTATTAGGATCAAATTTGAGAGTTTCTTCGTAGGTTTCGAGAGCTTTTTTGGCCATTTGTTTCTTTTCGTAAACATTGCCAAGATTATTAAGAGCGATCGAGTATTGAGGATAAAGTTTAATTGCCTCTTTGTAGTTACGAATCGCTAATTCTAATTGTTCTTGGGCAAAATAGGAAAAACCGATCGCATTATAGATTAGGGCTTGATTTTCTGGTTCGATGCTTTCTTCTTCAGAGATTTTTAAAGCCTTTTGCAGTAAACTCAAGGCTTGAACATAGAGTTTTTTATCCAGATAAAGAC
>NZ_JADEXI010000344.1:0-5074 GCF_015207185.1 Microcystis sp. LEGE 08355
GGCATAAATCGACTAAATCCTTATCTGGCAAGAGACTTAATTGATTAGTTCGCTCTAGATAAAAAACAATTGACAAAAATCGCTAAATGCCTTTCTATATAAGGGTTCCATCCCTTATAACCCCCGTCCATTGCATAACAAAAACCGAAGAGCCGACTTTCGTGGCATAAACTACTCGTTCTCGCACATCGGCCAAAGCTTGAGCGACAATCGATTCTGAGTGACCTTCACCGTAGATTTCGGCTGTATCTACAGTGGTAATTCCTGCCTCAAAAGCGGCACGAATAGCTTGAGTACTTTCCCCATCTTCAATATCTGCCCACATCTTTTTTCCTGCTTGCCAAGTACCCACGAGAAGGGGAGTAATTTCTATATTAGTCTGACCGAGATAGCGTTTTTGCATAACAGTTTTTTTGATGGGTTATGTATGCTTAGGGTTTTAGTCGGGTTTAGGGTTTAAAATCTCAGCTAAAGAGGACTAAAGTGACAAGGATAAAAACTTTTACCAGTAGGGGTGTAAAGAACAAACTTAACAAGCCACAAAAAAGACCTAATAAGCGGGTACTGAGGCTAATTATTTCGCCGTGAACATTATAGCTAATCGACAGGGCGATGAGGGCTAGAGTAAGGAGAAAAATCATAGTTTTCTTTCCTGAGTCTATCGGACAGAAAAGCCGTGAACGCTCACGACTTTTCGCCGTTTCTATATCTATTATTAGCTCGATTACTTAGCCAATGACATCGGGTTAAAGTGAACTTTTTTAACGGAAAAGATTAAAAAATCCGTTGAAGAGGCCTGTCAGACCAGTAAAGGGACTTAAAACCGTGCCGAGGGTGTCGGTAGCAGAGGCCAGACTGTTACGATGAACCACAACCACATCATTATTGCGGAGAATCGGGTTAGTTTTCTCGTTGATACCCTGGGAAAAATCGATATTAATTGAGGTTTTGGTGACGGTTCCGTTAGGATTGAGACGAATTAATTCCACTGTGGACTGATTGGCGCGACGCTTATCAAAGTCTCCTGCGGTTAAAATTGCCTGATTGAGAGGGGTATTGGGGGGAACTTCAATTGTCCCCGGTTTGACCACTTCCCCGACCACTTTCACGTTAATAGTCTTAGGGGCAAAACTAGCCGATGCTAGGGTTTCCGATTCCTTGGCCGAGATTTCAGTAGCGGTGGGGATAATCACCGTATCCCCTTCTTGAAGAAAGATATCGCCAGTCATATCACCTTTTTCGAGCAAACTCCACAGATCTACGGGTATTTTCTGCTGGGAACCGTCACGAGTATAACGCAGCACTTGCACCTGTCGGATATCGGCAAGAGGTTTGATGCCTCCCGCTTGTTGGATAGCTTGGGTTAGTCGGGCCGGTTTCCTGGTGCCGCCGCGCTCTTGGTCATTATTATTGTTATTGTTATTGTTGGCAGTGGGGACAATACGATGGGACCCCGGACGATAAACTTCTCCCACCACAGTAACATTAATTTCTCGATCGCTATCTAGTCCAAAATTGGCATCGGCTAATTGATTGACTTCCCCGACGCTAAGGGTCGTTTTAGTGGGAATAACGATGCTATCACCATCTCTAAGGCTAATATCTTGGGTTGTATCGCCTTTTTGGATTAATTGCCAGAGATTCGCTTGAATTAGCTGTTCTTGTCCCTTGAGGTTGCGTCGGATTTGAACTTGACCAATATCGGCCACCGTAGTCACTCCCCCCGCTTGCCGGATTATTTCGGTCAATAGGGGCGTTTTTTGGCTTTGTTCGGGGTTAATTGTATAAGTACCCGGACGATTGACTTCCCCCGCGATGGCGATTTGCAGAGGCCGGGGAGTGAGAATGCTAACAGTAACCACGGGACGTTTGAGATAGGTGGTGTAACGTTTGGCCAAGGTTTGGCCGGCTTCGGTGACGGTCATTCCCTCCACTTTGACGCTACCAATCAGAGGTAAAGTCAGGGTTCCATCGGCTAAAACGAGGAAATCGCCGCTTAAATCCGCGACTTGGTAAACGGTGACGCGGACTTTATCTCCTTCTCCTAGGGTGTACTCTTTGCTTTCTGCGGGGATAGGAGCAATCGCCTCTTGAGCGGGTGTAGGACTACTCGGAGGAGTGGCTTGGACTGGGCGGGCTTCTAAGGAAGTTAGGGGGGCAATAGTGCCGATAATTAATAGATAACGTAGGGATTTACTGATTAAATCCTGTAATTGGTTGCTATTTAACATGATCAATAGGATTAATTTTATCGTTAACATTGGCGATCAGTGTAGCACAAATAGTCGATCGCCGATGGAAACCCCCTGTAATATCGCATCTATCGAGAGTTACCGCTAACTGTAAGATAGTTTTAATGATTGCCTGTATGTAAAGGGGTATATTAATTTTATGACAGCTACTAGCACAATTCCCGATTTTTGTCAAGGGATAAAATATTTTGGGGGTTCCTTACCCGAATTTGATAAATATGCAGGAAAAGCCGCTATCGCTGAGGGAAAAACCGCTATTATTGCCGCTAATGACCCGAATGCTATCTATCAAACCCTCCTAGCCGCCGATGCTTTGCGTTACCTCACCCTACAAATCACCGCTACCAAAGAATCGGGACACCCCGGCGGTTTTGCCAGTGCTGCCGACGTGATTGCCTCTTTGATGATGTTAGGCCAGAAAAATATTTTCACCGAAGTGGGGCATCATGCCCCCGGTTTTTATAGTAACGTCTTTCTCGATCGCTCTCTGGAAGCCATGGGCATCAGCAACGTCAGCCAATTGGGAGAACGTTTTCGGGAAAAACACGGACTTTTAGGGCATCTTTCCGGACAAATCCCCGGACTGCTCGGGCCGGCTGGTCCTCTGGGCCAAGGCCAACATTTCGCCATGGCGGCGGCCAAATTACACCCTAATACCCTTTTCCCTGTGACTATCGGGGATGGTGGTTTAGGAGAACCCTACATTATGAGTAGTTTTGGTCATTTTCACACTGCTTACCCTGAAATTACCAATTTTCTGCCGATTTTAGTTTGGAATGGCTATTCCCAAGAACACCATAGCATGGTGTCCCTGAAAACTAACGCCGAAATGGAAGCCTATTGGCGCGGTAATGGTTTCGAGGAAGTGATTCTCATTAATGCTAAAGACTTCGATGATGCTAATCAAAATGGGGAATATGTAGATAGCACCAAATTCTCTTTTAACCAGCGTCTAGAGTTCATGAAAGCGGTGTTAATGGCCACGGATAAAGCCGCCCAATTAGCCCTAGGTGGTAAACTAACGGTGATCATTATTAAACAACTTAAAGGGGCGGGAGTTCACAAACGGGGAGCGGCTTCCCATAATCTTTATCCAGGAGATTCTTTAGAAAAAGATTATATCGTTACTGCCTTACAAGAACGCGCTTTACCCCCTGAAGCTTGGGCAATTGTTCGTACTAATTTCGAGCGCTCTGGAGGCGGTTCGGCAGTGGAAACAGTGGTAACGGAAAAAGTCTTCCCGCTGCCGGATTTAGGAACCTTACCGATGACGGAATATACTGTGGGTGGAGATAAAAAAGTAGCCACCACTGCTATGGGGGAATTAGTGGTAGCTGTGGGTAAAGCTGACCCCAATTTTGTTGTCACTAATGCTGATGGTAATGCCGCTTCGGGAATTAATAATATTAACGTCGGTTTAAAGATTATTCACCCCACCAGCGATGATACCTATTTCCAAGCACCTAACGGTCAAGTTTATGAGCCTTTAAGCGAGGATGCCTGTGCTGGATTAGCCGTCGCTTTATCTCTCTTGGGAGCGCGGACTTTATGGTGTTCCTACGAGTCTTTTGCTATCAATGGTTTACCGATTTGGCAGACTGTAACCCAAGCGATGGCCGAATTACGTCGTCCCACCCCTTCTACTATTACTTTATTCACCGCCGGAGCCTTGGAGCAAGGGCGTAATGGTTGGACACACCAACGCCCAGAGATTGAAAATTATTTCGCCGCTATGATGCGAAATGGCAATATTTTTCCTCTCTTTCCCTGCGATGCTAACAGTATTCAAGTCTGTTATGAATGGGCGTTAGGAACCAGCAATAAAGGCATTACAATCACCGCTAGTAAATCGCCTTTACCGGTGCGAACCACCTTTGAGCAAACCCGTCAAGCTTTAGAAAAAGGCGGCGTAATTCTCCAGGAATCGGAAGGCAGTAAAAAAGTCGTTTTTGCCGTCATTGGTGATATGACTTTATTACCCGTCTTTGAGTCTGCACAACAGTTAGAAGCAGCGGGAATCGGTGTAAAAATCGTCTCGGTAATTAATCCCCGTCGTCTCTACCGTCCTAGCGATGTGATGAGTGAAACTAGCTCGCAAGCGGATAATAATTTCCTCGATGATGCTGGTTTTGACAGTCTCTTTGCCGGTGATGCTTTAATCGGAGTAACCGGTGGTACAAGCGCCATGTTAGAACCGATTATGTTACGCAGTAATGCGCGTCGGGATGTCTTCGCTTGGAAACGGGGAGAAACCACCGCCAGCACCGGGGAAATTATGGCCTATAATGGTTTAACTGCCAATGCTTTAACTACCCGTGCTACCCAGTTATTAGGCTAAGTTCCCAGTCAGTTTTTTTGATTATTCCCTACTCTCTCTGATGGGAAAGTAGGGATTTTTTCTCAGGTCACTTT
Source organism: Microcystis sp. LEGE 08355 (assembly GCF_015207185.1). NCBI lineage: Bacteria > Bacillati > Cyanobacteriota > Cyanophyceae > Chroococcales > Microcystaceae > Microcystis > Microcystis sp. LEGE 08355. Next base: position 4,665 of record NZ_JADEXI010000344.1, read on the forward strand.
CGCCAACGGAGTAAACTTTTAATAATTTTCCATAGGCGAGGATATTGGAGGGATAGATAGCGTTTAATATGGGATTTTAAACTAACTAAATCCTGAGATTCTTTCAGTTCTCTATCTTGATAAAAACGAATTAAATCATCCCGTCTTTTCAGTAAAATTTTAATTTGTTGGTAATCTTCTGAGCTTAAAACTTGATGGGGTTGAATATTTTCTGGCAGCGGGCGCGGGATGTAAAAAGTTGTATGAGATGGTGATAATTCCTCGGCTGGACGTTCTTTGGTATAGAGATAGATAGATATAGAATGCCTTGATAAATGCAGTTGTGTTTCAGGTTATTGAATCTGTGAAAATCCATACTATGGATGTTCATTGTTTTCAATAATAAGACAAAGATTAAAAATCGGTAGATA
>NZ_JADEXI010000003.1:0-28715 GCF_015207185.1 Microcystis sp. LEGE 08355
CCTATCAATCGTTTCCCCTTTTTTTAAGTTTCTTCTCTTTTTGTTAAGAAAGATCTGACTAATGGACAGCGCTAAAAACGAGGGTCTTCACCCCGACATCTGTGATAAAGCCGCTGCACCTTGTCATAAAAACGCTTGCGGACTTTTTCCGGGGAGATCAGCAAGCAATCTTCCCCGTAGGGGAGAATCTCGCGGAAAAACCAGAAGCTACTCGTTACCTGTCGGGTAATCTGCCGGACAGGGGGATCGATCGAGATCAATTCGTTGGCGATATCGATAGCGGTTTTGGTCTGGTACGATCGAGCTAATCCATCGAAGAGGTGAAACTCGGCCGAGACGCTATCAAGCTGATTGCGCCACTTTCCCCTAGGGATCGGGGTAATTAAGGAATCGTTGGGGATTCGATCGATCCGTAAACTCCAATTATGGTGTAGTTCGGAAATATCTTGATTTCCCTCGGTTTCCTCGCACCAACAATCGAGATATAACCGGTCTTCGTGACGATTGATAGCGGCATGGTAAAGATGGAATTGCCAAATTCGATCGCCGGCATCCTGATAGGATAACTGAAAGGGTTGTTGTCGGAGAATGCAGCGATCGAGTTCCCACCGCCATGGCGGGGGAGGATTATCGAGGCGGCCTTCTAGCTCTTTCCGTAAGGGGTCTGACAGTTCGCTCCGTTCTAATAGTAGTTTAGTTAGTTCTAGGGCGATGGGGATTTGTCCGGCATCGATGAGAGAATCGATCGCCTGTTTGAGCATCTGCAAGCGATCGGGCTTCCAGTCGTGATTAGGAGCGATTTTAAGCTTATTACGCGCAATTTCTTTGATTAACTTCGATATATTCGGTTTATCTCCCCAAAATAGCCCGAATTCACTGGCAAGGATTTCTAGGTCCTGTTTTTCTTTTTCACTGACCGATAAAGTGATTGATTGTCCTATCCGGCTCATAGTTTATAAATATACGGACACTTTTTCTGTTTAGGTACTTGTCCATCCCTATTATCGTGGTTATTATGGAAGATAGCAAGGAGTTACGGACAGAAATTCATGGTAAATTATCAAGTAACGCTCAGGCCAGTCTATTCCTGTCCCGCAGACGATATCCCGGACGGGATCAAGGTTCCGCAAGGATGGCGGTTATCGTGGCATCAGGTGGAGACGTGGAAAGCACTCAACGATCCCGAGATCGATGTGATTTTCAATACGGCCATGACGGGGGACGGGAAAAGTCTGGCGGCCTACCTGCGAACTTTACAAGGATATTTCCCGATTATGGGACTCTACCCAACCAACGAACTAGCGCGGGATCAGCGGGGTCAGATTGAGGCATATATTCAACGATTTCAACCAACGGATCAACCCAGGGTCAATCTTTTAACCGGTCCCGAGTTGGAATTGTACGCCGAACGGGATGGGAAAACGAAAGCGATCGCTCTAGAGACTCGATCGAAACAGTCGGAAATTCTCTTAACTAACCCCGATATTTTCCATTATCTGCATCGGGGGGCCTATTTAACCCCCTACGATAACCCCGATCAGCTATGGAACCGGATCGATAAACATTTCCATCTCTTCCTATTCGATGAATTTCACGTTTTCGGCACACCACAGGTCGCCAGTATTATCAATACCATGCTTCTAATCCGACGGGCCAATCGTGGGAAACGATACCTGTTTTTGTCCGCGACTCCCGACGAGGGTTTACTAAAACGATTGGATAAAGCGGGGTTTCGCTATCGATCGATCGACCCGGTAAGAGAAGGAAAATACCGGTTTCCCGATACCCCAGAAGAGGCCAATTCCCTCGCTCAAAGGGGATGGCGACAAGTAACCTCGGAAATCGAGCTATCTTTTATTCCCTTACCGTCGAGTTTTCAAACTTCGGAAAATTGGTTGAAAGAAAATAAAGAGCGAATTTTAGACTATTTTAAGCGATACCCCGGCAGCAAGGGCGCGATTATTCTCAATTCGATCGCTTCGGTTAAACGTCTGCTGCCGATTTTCCGAGAATTATTGGCGACTATCGGTTTAACAGTGGGGGAAAATACGGGTCTTTCGGGAACGCGGGAGAAGTTGGCATCGTTAAATCGTGATCTGGTGATCGGAACGAGTACCATCGATGTGGGGGTGGACTTCAAGATTAATTTTCTCATTTTCGAGTCGTCGGATGCGGGAAATTTTATTCAACGTTTCGGCCGTTTAGGCCGTCACAGCGGCTACGATCGAAAGGGAACGGCGGTAAAATTTGCTAACTTCACCGCGATCGCTCTGGTTCCGAAATTTTTCCTAGAACGGTTATTCGAGAAGAAAGACGCACCGTTACAAGTCGGGGAACGGTATGACCGAATTCAGCTACAGGAGGCCATCAAGAGTAACTACCGTCATATCAATAATTTCGAGGGTTATTACCAACGTTGGGGAGCGGTACAATCATTTCAACTCTGGTGGAATTTAGGGAGTCCGAAGATCAAATCCCAATACGGGGAAAGTCGCCAGAAGTTTCAACAGGAATGCGAGGAGGTTTTCGATACCAGTTTAAAACGGGTCGCCGGTCGGGTGAAAGGATGGGCCGACGAATGGAAGGAGTTATCGGGGAAAAACGGTAATCCGATTTTCGAGGATGCGTCTAGTTTTCGCGGGTCGAGTCCGTTACTATGCGGGTTATACGATTCGACGGAACCGGAGGAATGCGATCGCTTTAAAACCTACGATTTACCCAGTATTCTCGGTAATCTAGAGGTGGAGGTGTGGAGAAAAGGCGAGTTTAAGCGCCAGATCGAGGCCACGGAAACACCGATCGCGCGCAGACGTTTCGATTATTGTCTCGCGTTTCTGAATTTAAAGGGATATCGAGAGGAACGGTTAAACTGGCGCTTTACCTACGACGGCGATTTAGGCGAGATTGCCTCTGCGTGGAAAGTACAGGTTTTGACGGGAATCGGTGTTTGGCAGCCGGATAATCCTTGGCTCGATCGAATTAGTCGGGAGTTACGGGATCTGGCTCTGGTTAGCTTCGTTCTTGCCTATCCCGTCGCTGCAGTTCGCCAACGCTTACAACTGCCGATGCACTTCGGTATTTATCCGATTAGTGACGAGAGTAGTCTTCATTCTCCCGTGTCTCCCTATTCTATAGCGATCGGTCAATCGGCTTTGTTGTTGGATACTCTCGCTCATCGGTTCAAAGGTAAAGGGGGTGAGGTGTGGATCTGTTGATGCCGTTTGAGGCTACCAAGAGATGAAGGGGGCAAAGTGTACGGACACTTTTTCTGGGATTTAGTTGCTCTTTGCTTCCTCCGCGTTTGATAATAGACATAGACAGACGCTACGGACATCGATCGATATATCCATCGGATTCTTGCCATTTTTTTTGATAGGGGCTAAATATGAATAGGCTAGTAGAAAAAATTACGGCTATTGTCGAAAAACTACCGAATTTAAAACTATTAATTCTCTTCGGTTCTAGAGCGCGTGGAGAACATAGACCTGATAGCGATTGGGATTTCGCTGTTTTATACGAGGAAAGAAGCGATCAAAAGGATATTTCGAGTCTATTGAAAATTTATACACTGCTCGAACAAGCTTTAGAGATTCCCGAGGACAAAATTGATGTGATTGATTTAAAAGAATGTTCGCCGATCCTCGCTCATTATGTCGCACGGGATGGTCAACTTCTATACGAACGGGAAACGGGACTATTCGAGGTATTTAAAGAAAAATTTCTCATGAATCCTGAAGAATCGAAAGCGTTATACCGTCAATTACGGAATAATCTGGAGATTTCTCTACGAGAAAAAGGAGTGTAAATGCTATTCAACCTCTGATTGCGATAGACGAATTAAACCTCATGAATCAATACCTCGCCGAACTTAGCGAGTACGGTTCGATCACTTTAATTGAGAGAAAAAATTGATCCCGATATCGTTCATTCCTCGATCGCTAATATTTTACGAGATTATCCCCGCTACCAACGCTCGATCGTTCAATATCTAGATTCCTTGGAGGCAGAAAATGGTTAAAAATACGAAAGAATTGAAAATTATCGATACAGTCAATAGAATAACCACGACTGTGGAAAAAATACCGAATTTAAAACTATTAATTCTCTTCGGTTCTAGAGCGTGCGGAGAGCATAGACCTGATAGCGATTGGGATTTGGCAATTTCATACGATGAAGCAAACAGAGAAACACATATTAAGGAAATCAGTAATGATTACTTGACTTCTCTCTCTATCTTGAGTGAATTGTTTGAGATAAACCGTGATTCGATCGATCTAATTGAACTTGATCGCTGTTCTCCATTAATGAAGTATCAAGTCGCACGAGATGGAAAACTTATCTATGAAAAAAATACGGGAGACTTTTTAAAATTTCGTGTATGCGCTTGGAAAGAGTACGCCGATACCGCTAAATTCCGAAAGATTCAAAAAGACAGTATCGATCTTTGGCTCAAACAATGGGGGGTTTAAACGATGGAAAGAGAGATAGTCACCGTTAGAATTCGTTTAATGATCAAATATCTTAATCGATTACGGGGGTTCGAGAGCGTTACTCTATCAGAGTATTTGGACAATTTTGACTATCAACTTATGGTTGAGAGATTGATAGAATTATTGGTAGAGTCATCTTCCGATATTAATAGCTATCTTCTTTTACAATTACATAACGTAACTCCCGCTACCTATTACGATTCTTTTATAGAAGCTGGTAAAAATGGTTTAACTACCAGAGAACTAGCCGGGGAGTTGGCGAAATCATCAGGAATGCGAAATCGTTTAGTGCATCAATACGAGGCGATCGATAATGAACTTGTTTTTAAGGCGATTCCGATCGCTTTATCTCAATTTCCGCTTTATCTCAAACAAATTACCGACTATTTAGACTCTCTAGAGGTGAAAGATGCCTAAAAAACAAAAAAAATTAGAGGAAACGGGACAGTTAAATCTATTCGATAACACTACAGAAATTGACGATGAAGATCTGGATTTTGAGTTCGAGGATATTGATTTAGAATCTCTTGTTTCCGAAGATTTGGGGATTACTGAATCAGTAAGCGATCGCCGAGTCGAAACCGTTCGCCAACTGCTAACCTTAAAACTCCTGCGGGAGGCGATTCGAGCGGAAAACCCCGATGATCGAGTTATGGCAGATTTTGCCGAAATGGTATTACCCAATTTACTCCGATTAGCGATCGGTGTCACGGCAAAAGGAGGAAATTTCTTCGAGGAAATCGATCGCCGTCGGGAATTAGAGGGAAAAAGCAAAGTTCGACGGGATAATGCGGGCGATCAATCTCTCAATACTCATTTACTTAATGGTTTATTTCCCGCCAATCTCATCGAAAAACGACTAGAAAAACTCAATACTACCGTTCGACGGGTAGTAAAGGAATGCGAGCGCAGGTTGGCGATCGCTGGGTTTATTCTCCACGATTTCGAGAAATTCCGCTACTCGCTTTTTCCCGCGATGCCGGCGAAATATATCGAGATTAACGAGGACTTCGATCGAGATATCCGCAAACTATCACGAGAGGAACATCGAGAGATTTTTCAAGTATTGGTTCCCGAATTAGGATTAGATCGTTTCTTATTTTCCGATCAACCAGAAAAATGGACTGAATATCTTGATGATTTGATATATATCGCTAAAAATGCCCAGCGTCGGAATGATACCGATCGAAATACCTCTGAAGATGGGTTAAATACTCGCTTAAACAATAGCGCTCTCGAAAGTTTAACCGATCTTGCCTGTCTAGCCGATCGCCTCGCATCCATTATTAAACACCCCCACGATGCGGAAAAAGCTCCGTTACAAGACCTTTTATACAGTCTCAGCGATGGGGAACTAAAATTCACTTACCACAGCATCGCCGAAAACCGCGGGGTACTGACGAACGTACTGAATAACGCGGTGATGGAAGCACATCAAGAACTAGACTATCAGCCTTTACTTTACCTGCCTACGGGAGTTGTCTATATCGCCCCCAAAAACGCGCCAGAAGTGTCCCTAGAAACCTTACCGAATCGAGTGGTGGACACCATTAAATCCCTCTGTAGCGGCGAATTACAGCGTAAACAAACGGGATTCGGTAGAGATGGCAAGGGGATGAAATACGCAGATTACTACAGCCAATTTTTCGACGATGCCGGGTTAATGCGCGCTGCCCTCAACGCCACCCTTCGCATCCTCGGTGATAATAAAGCGTCCGTGGCCCGAAGTCGCGGCGAAAACCTGATTAAATTTCAACAACAGGGCGTTTTACCGACGGATTACGATTTTCATTGTGAAGATGATATCCGCATCGATCGCCTAGCGGAATTCGGGGACGTGGTGACGCGGAAAATCTGGGGCGATCGCCTGGAAAAAATCGAACAGGCGCGAAAATTGCAGAAAAACTTACCCGCACCGCCGGATTTAGATTTAATTAGCGAGATCGCGCATTATTGGAATCTAGAAAATTATCTGCCACAAATCCGAGCGATCAAGTGTATTAATGAATCGTTAAAAGAACTCAAACTGAAAGGCAATACGGGAGGGGTTCCCTACGAATGGTATTATCTAGCGGCGCAATACCTGAAACAGCATCCCGGAATCGAGGATATTAGACCGGTTGCAGAAGATTTAATCGCTTTTCTCGCCGCAAAAATCGCGGCCATAGTTGCGGGATATAACTTACCCGATGGTTGGGAGGATTTGCGAGAGTGGGTTAATCAAGTGGTGCAGTTACCCGGTCGGGAATTGGCCCACTCGATCGAAACCTTCCAGAAAGAATTAAACCACTACAACGCCGCTAAAAAACAAGGTCGCGGCCGTCAACTTCTCTGTTCGATCTCCCATTCTCCCTATAGTGTCAGCGAACAGATGGAATCGGCGGTTCTTTTCACTCCCCAAGTCTATACTAATAAACAAATGCTGGCAGGCTCGAACGCCAAACGAAATATTTCCAGTATCGCGGGAACGGAAATGATGTTGCGTCAGATTCTTATGAATCAAACCCAAGCGGTAGGAAAACGTTTCGAGGAGGGCAAATATCGCTATCTGTACTTTTACCCGACCTATTATTTTACTCCCGAAACCAATAGTTTTTTACAAAAAGCCTACGCTAACATCGCTCAAACTCGTTTTGATAGCTCGATAAAGTTGCACTTTGTTGATAAGAATCTGGTCGCTAACTTCGATCGAACCCGTTATCAGAGTGTCGATAGTTTCCTGATCGATGAAAAATTAAGGCAGAAAAAGGAAAGAATTAACGAGGAGGAAGATGGCAAAAAAGACCGCACTTTTAAACTATCCTATCCCGAAGATAAACCCCTAACCTTTTATTTTATGGCCCTACCCCCTGGCCGCAATCCCACCGATACGGAATCCTGGGTTATGCCAGCATGGTTAGGATTAGCTTTCCCGATGATTCTAGATGTCAAAACGGTGGTTTCTGAGTCTCCTATTCCTCCCTATCGCGACGGTGCGGAATTTGAAGAGACGGTATTTCTCGACAGTGCGCCCCAAGCGATCCGGTCCTTAACCCGATGCGATCGATTCCGTCTCGATCGAGTCTTGAACCCATGGCAAGATAATGACGGAAAAAAATATCCTGCCCCTCTAAATACCCTAACCGCAGCCTATTCTATTCATTTGGACGTAAACTCGAAGCAGGGTAAGACGGGTTATGACCCCAATTGGGGCAAATTAACGGAACTCGCTATCAATTTAGAAACCAGTCCTCTCTATGTTTTTCATTACCTTAAACAGTGGAAACGGGGCAAAGATGCCGATATACCGAGCGCTAATCGAATCGCTCTGTATCTCTACGATTTTTATCCTTGTTTCGATCCCTATGTACAAGTCAACCGAACCAATTTAACTATCGATATGACAGCAGAATCGCCCTTAAATCACCCGAAAAACTTAACCGAATTGTATCGTCAATTCTATCGAGCTAATAAACGATATAATCCGAAAGCAAACGCAGTTTTAAAACCGATCGATGTGGCCGCCGATACGATTATCAAAGGAGGAATCTATCAGGGAGAAGCCCTAGTTTCTGTAGTAGCGGCGGAAGTGGCCAGCTTAATGAATCGGGTTCATGCTTCTACAGCAGAAGGTCGCTGGATTCTATCCGATCGAGAACAGGAAAGACAGAAAATATTGTCTTTTGCTCGTTATTTTGTGATCGATGTGTTCGAGGGTTCTTTTAAGGGCGATCGAGCGCGTCTAGCTGGCAGACAATTAAACCTCATTCGCGATACCTGCGAATTTCTTTACCGTCTCGAACAGGACAGAGAAAATCAAGAGTTAAAAGCCCAGGGTCAAACTCTGGATGAAGATTCTGAAAACAATAATTAATTCAAGGAGTACCTACCATGTCTTTACTGAAAACCCTCGATTCTAAATTCTTTCATAGCGATATTCCCTACAAACCGATGGGAAAATACGTTCACTTTTTGACGATTCGAGTCACAGAATCTTATCCTTTATTTCAAACAGATGGAGAGCTAAATAAAGCTCGTGTTCGTGCGGGAATTGATAGCAAAAAAACGATTAGTCGTTTATCGATGTTTAAACGGAAGCAATCAACTCCAGAACGCCTAGTAGGTCGAGAATTACTCAGAAACTACGGATTAATTACCGCCGAAGAATGTGAGTACAATGTAAAATTTGCCATGAATAACGCCGACTGTATTATTTATGGCTTTGCCATCGGTGATTCGGGTTCAGAAAAATCGAAAGTAGTAGTAGATACGGCTTTTTCGATCACACCCTTTGATGAATCCCATGAAAGTTTTACTTTGAACGCTCTCTACGAGAATGGTACTATGGCATCGAAGGGAGAAAATAACACAAAAGTAGGGGAAGTGACTAGCCGAATTAACCAACAGGATCACATCCGTCCGCAGGTGTTTTTCCCTAGTATTGTCACCCTAAAAGATCCGACAGAAGCGAGTTTTCTCTACGTTTTTAATAACATCCTGCGTACCCGTCACTACGGCGCACAAACCACCCGGACGGGACGGGTAAGAAATGAGCTTATCGGTGTTATTTTTGCCGATGGGGAAATTGTTAGTAATTTGCGCTGGACACAGGCAATATATGATCGCCTTCCCGACGAAGTATTACACTCGATCGATCCCTTAGACGAGGATTTAGTTATGGAAAAAGCCACCGAAGCAATACAAGCATTAATGGCGGAAGAATTTATCGTTCATACCGATTTTATTGGGGAAAATTTTCAACCTTTATTAACCGAGGTGAAAACTCTCACGGGTACGGAAGCAGGAATTTTATCGATCTTGAACCAAGCGGATAAAGAAGCGAAAGACTACGCTAAGAAACATATCGCCGAGAAAAAACCAGCCGCTAAAAAACCGTAAATTTCAGTAGGGTGAGTAATTTCTCACCCTATATCCTCGCAATTTTTAAAGAGTTATGGTACATATTTATTCCTGTCAATTAGAACTGCACGATAATCTTTATTACGCAACCCGTGAAATCGGCAGACTCTACGAAAGCGAACCCGTAATTCATAATTACGCGCTCTGTTATGCTTTGGGATTGGTAAATAGCGATAGTTATCGTTACTTCTGTTCCGAACAGATTCCCCAGTACCAAGAACATTTAAATCCTCTTAACGAAGAGAAAATTTATGTCACTCCCGCACGGGCGATCGTTCATACGGCGGTTCTCAATACTTGGAAATATGCCAATAATAACTATCATGTGGAGATGGAAAAAACCCAGAAAAATATTCCCAGTTTTGGCAGAGCCAAAGAAATCGCTCCCGAAAGTGTTTTTGAATGTTTTATCATTTCCCATCACCTCCTACAACTTCCTAAATGGATTCGTTTGGGAAAATGGATGAGTAAAGCGGAAGTAAAACTGACAGAACTTTTCCTATCAAAACAAAAAGAGGATTTATTTATTTATCCCTATCCTTTAAATCCTCTCGATGTTATGTTTACCCATCAGGTGATTGGCTACGACGTGATCAATATGCCACCGGTTAGTTTAATCCGTAATGTACGAATGCGCGGGGAATATTACCAAATAAGCGATCGTCCCGATCTGAAAATTCCCGCTCGATTGTCCTATCGCTTCGGTTGAAAATTGACCATGACTCTTATCTCTTCTAAACCCCTCACTTTACCGGAATTTTTCTCACTAACCGCTCCCGAGGGCGATATTACCGTCGCATCGCACATTTTACCCCGATTCGTACTGTTGACGAGATTTAAATAAAATTTGTTTGATCCGGTTGCGTAATGGCTCTGGTGTAAGTACAATACAGCGATCTCCGTAGGGTAAAATCTCCCGAATTAACCAAAAAGGACTAGAGACTTTACGGGTTATAATCCTTTTTCCGTTTACCTCTCGGTCGTCGATATCCCTTGTGTTCCTTTCATAGGCCTTCACGAGGTCTTTTTCTAATTGTAATTGTACTTCTATAAAATCGAGACTGTCTCGCCATGGTTCTTCGATCGGAATCAAGCTTTGAATACGAGAGAATTTAAGACAGCGATTGTGAACAAGCTCGGGAAAGTCTCGCTGATCTTCTTCTGGCAGGTCAACCGTTTCCTCACACCAGATCTCTAGATAGAATTCTTTTTCCCGAAACATGATCTCGGCAGAGCGAACGGTAAATTCTAGGGTCTGTCCCTGAGAATTTTTGTACATTACCCGAAAAGCTTGCCGGTCATGGATATAGCGCTCCACCGTGAGCCGCCAATCGCGATCGTACTGACTCACCTGTTCGGAAATCTCCCGACGCTCTTGAGGGGAGAGATTTCCCTTCTCTAAAAGAAAATTAGAAAGAGTCTGGGCCTGTTCGATGTTACCCGATCGCACCAGACGGTCGATCGCTTCCTTGATCGCTTCGACCCGCTTTGCCGAGAGGGTAAAAGGTTCACCGATCTCCAGTTCTCCTTCGGCGATGGCGGCGATTAGACCTGACGGACTAGGACTTTTCCCCCAAAAGATGTTAAAGCGTCGGGCGATCGCCTCTAGCTTCTCCTTCGTGCCGGGAGGGATTGACAGTGTAATTGTTTCTTTTTTGCGGTTCACCTGAAAAATGTACTTGTAATTTTAGAATATTTGTGCTACGATGCCTATATTGTAATGATAAATGAGATCAAAAAGCTATGGTAAGAGGAAATGAGGGGGATATACCACTGACGATGGTTCTGCGTCCGTGTAACCTTTTGTCGGGAACTCGGAAAATATTGATCAGCATGGTGTCACCGCCACATCGTTGTGGGGAGTTCAGGCGATCTAAAACGGCAGATATTTGGAGTGAACAAAAGGAGACAGAGTAGCATGGACAACCTCATAGACAAAGATCGCATATTGCCCTGTCTGGTTTCCATCCCTAATAGGGATTCGATGAAAAGGCTAAACAGTAGCCTCACGACTTGTCAGGTTTCAATCCCTCTTAGTATCAGGGGTTCAGTGATCGATCATCTTACCATGATATGCTTAAGAGAATGATTTGCTTTTCCTGCCTCAGACTTGTCAGGACGTAAACAGTGAGCTATATTAAAAGAAGCCGTTTTGGGGTCGGCTATCTATAGAAAAATTTATGTACTTGCATTATAGCAAAGCTGACCCCAGATGGATACCCACCTCAATCAAAATAAAATGGAGGTCAGTAATGCCTGCTTTTGACGAGATTTGCCAGCAAATCGAGCGTTGTCAAGACCAAATCGAGCGTTTTCCAGACCAATCGGAGCTTCTTCAGTGCCAAATCAAAGAACTGAGGCAGTCTCCAGTCTTGGATTCTGAAGGAGAAGTCAGAATTTTCGCTGATTTAACCTAGAATCCCAGCAATAACGCCCCTAGAGAGCGGAAGTAGGCACTTTTCAGCCTACTTCCTCAAGATAAGAAATCAAGGAAGGACAGCACTATGTCGATTAAACAACTTTCACTTTTCGAGAATGTTCCTCCAGCGCAAGATACAAAAGCGGTTACGACTTCGGAAGAGATTAGCGAACTTGAAATTACTATCTTATTGAGTGCTTTGACCGCAAATGCGATCGCTCAAACCGACTCGACATTGATTTCCGCTTTAGCTGACGATCCAAGAGCGATAGCGATCGCCAAAACTTTTGATCGTCCTAAATTGGTTAGACAGTTACGACTTTCTCAACCTCAAAAAGAAAGCGAGTTCATTAAACCCACGTTTCAAGGGAATCAAGTTTTTTATCGAGAACGAGAGATAGGTGAAATACAGCTTGTGTACAAATCACCGTCACCGGGAGAGCTACAAGCAAAATTAACTCATGAAAGCACGATTGATCGGTTTTTAGAGTTTTTGCAAAAAAAATATCAGATTGTTTCCCTGCATGAAAGTAATTACCATGTGCAGATTTTTATTCCACAAACTCAACAATCACATAATATAGAGGAGCTTTGGATAGAATTTATCACGAAAGTTATTTTTTCTATCTATGGTGATTTTCAATATCAGCTATCAGGATTAATGCAAACTTTTATCACAATGCTAAAAAGTGTTACCTTAGCGGGACGAGGTTTTAGCACCCTAGAAATTCCGATAATTACCAGAGATCAAGCCAAGGTGTTAGCGGCTTTTTATTTAGCTATTTTCGAGCAAGTAAAGGATCGCCAAGAGAAGCGTGAGACTGAGATCGTTCAACTTATTGAGAAAATTAAATCCGAAGAACTTAACTCGAAAGATTTAGAGTCCACTGAAAAGAAGCTAAAAAGCAAGCAGGAAATGCAAGCTAAAGAGTTTAATAAATATAGAGATTATTTTCAGAAAGTTTTGTCTAAATTATTAGATGAGCAACGAGCTATTTATCATGAGATAAGAACCCTTGACGAGCAATTGAAAAAAACTGGTTTGTCAAAAGCTCAAGTTAGCAAATTACAGAAGCAAAAGCATAAAATAGAGTCACAAATTATTTTTCAGGAAGGATCGATCGAGGAAAAGCAGAGATTTCTAGAAGAATCGGACGGAAATCCGTTTGAGTTTATAGAAAAACAAAAACAAACAGATCTATTGAAGCCAATTCAGGCGATCGCTAAATCTTTTAACAAAACGGCCACAGAACAAATTAACTCGACTCGTGGCGATATTTTCACTCAATGTATATTAGAGATGTATCGTTTGTTAGAAAATCCAAAACTCGAAACCATTCCAGAACCGCTTTTAACGATTAACCCAAAAATTTTAGCAGCAAGGACAGCGGGAGACGATGGTAAAGATTTTTGTTACTCTTGCGGAGTAACTTTAGATGCTAAAACTGTGCGATGGAGAGTAGCTAGATTTATGTTCGAGCGACCGTCTCAACGTCGTCAATCATCCTCTAGTGAAGATAGACCTTTCATTTGCTCTTCTTGTTCTGTATTATCGTTTGCCTCCCCCTTAAAAGTAACGGATGATAGTATTATCTTACGACTTGAATCTCAAGATGATAGAGGTGTAATGAAAGTTAAAATCAAAGACTACTTGCGAATGCTAACCAATAAAGAAGTACATTTATCTTCGGGTTGTTACATTGCCCTAACTTCTGAAAAAACAATCACAGGAGATACCGCTTCAAAAAAACTAGGACAGTTTCAATATGCTTTAGCAAAAGTTGCCTCGATTTTCCCCTTAGATGTTATTAAAGATTTTAAATTTGTTCTTCAGCTTCAAAGAACAGAAAAAGTTTTAGTAAGCCGTCAATTAATATTTATTAAAGGTTTGATAGAAGGTTATGATCAATCAATTATCGTCAATGGGAAAGATATTAACCTTAAACTAGGAGATGCGATTCGTTATGTACAACAAGATTCACCCTACTTAGCAGACTATACATTACTTAAAGCTTCCAGTATTTCTGACCGCTTATTATTGGAACGAGTTAGGGAACAATATTTGCAAACCATCATCCAAGATATTCAAGGAGAAACTATGACTATCGATTCACTTTGGAAACGCGCAAAATTATATGAAGACGTGGCCGCCTTGACAGGATTAACTTACGCTTTTGCCCAATCTTTAGAAAGTACTGCTAAAAAATTAATGAAGCCAGAAGATGCAGAACGTGAGGTAAGTAAATTAATAGAAAAAGTAGATGATCCTGTTGCTTTTAGTTATTATGCGACATTAGGAGATGAAAAGAAAATTAGTGTTCAAGCAAGGCTATATCACAATCCTGACAATTACTTTATCTACGAACAAGCAAAAAAAATGCTAGAAAATAAGCTAGAAATCACTAATAGAGAAGAAGTTGATAATTCTGGTAAAAAATGGCTGGTTTTTTATGCTGACGACATCACCAAATCTTATGCCTATTTTGCTAATCCTGATCAAGTAGGTAATTATGCGCAAGAAAAAGAGTGGAAAAATTTAACTTATAATCTCAAACTTTCTCTTTATACGCGGTTTCCTGAATTGGTTCGTAAACTTTCATCTAAAGGAGATAAATAACGATGGCTACCGAATCTAAAGTGACGACTGGACTACCTAAGACTGATGCTAATAAACCTAGATTGCATTTTGATATTTATGCCATTCTCGAAGGCTCTCAAGAGCTTTACCTAGGACATGAAGTACAGGTTAATGTTAACTTAGTTGAAATCGTTAAACTGAGTACAAAAGATGGTAAAGAAATTGAAAAATGTTATATTTCTCCGACCAAACGGCGAGGAGTTGAACGACGTTGTTTACTATGGTCTCCTGTGAAAAGTGGAGAGCTGCTAGGAGATAAACAAAACTGCGGAATCCCGAAAACCTGTGCTGAACCCACTTGTCCGATTTGTGCTACATTTGGCGCACTCGATCCAGGAAAACGGACTTTAATCGGTCGGGTAACTCATGGTGGAGGTGTTGCCATACAAGAGATTTACCCGGTCGAAAAACAACGAGCAATGCACCCCGCTTTATTGGTCAATCGAAATGATGAAACTCCCACACCTTTTAGACGAGAATACAATCAACCCGGCATTCTCTATCCCGTTTATAACCACGCTCTGAGTATCACCGATCAAGACTTTTCATCTGTCGCTTATGCTTTCTTAGATTCATTACCTCGCATAGGTTCAGGAAATCCGAAAGGAATTGCTATCGCGGAAACGGACGATCGTACCCCGCTTCTGGTTTTGGATAGATATTTATCTCCTAGAGGGAAGCGTCCAATCGTTTCTCCCTCGGAAACCGACCCGCAAAAGGCGATCAATGATTTCCTTTATTTGGCACTGTATCCTGAAACTAATTTCACTAATCATATTCAAGAAGCGCACTTCGATCGCTGGATAGGCAATGAAGCGTTAGCCAAATTGCAAGAATACTCCGCAATATTCGTCGATACAGTTTTACAAGCATAAATCATGTATTGCCTGACCTTTAAGATTATCCCAACGGCGGCGATGACATTTCGCATACTGCCTGGATCGATTCTCAATATCGCCACCTATCCCTTCGTCCCACCGACTACTTTTTCTGGGTTTCTCCGACGGATAGTAATGTTAAGCGAGGGATTAGATATCCCTGAAACCAGCATTAACAAGGAAAATCCGCCTTATTTCACCCTACCTCGTCAGCATATAGCGTTAGGAGCCTATCCAGTCCTAGATAAATGGTCTGGAGTCCATCGTACTCATCGCAAAGGAACTCGATCGTTTAACCATGATGTTTTTTCTAGACTATACATTGATGGCGATCGAGAAAACTTTCAGTTACACACTTGGGAATATTTTATCGCTGAGGAGTTAATCGGCTATGTTGTAAGCGAATCTAAGTCCAGTCTAGAGGCATTTTCTAGCCTACAAGGAGTCGGATGTAAAATTGGTAAGGAAGGATTTGCGGTGATTGACGAGGTATCTGAATCTATACGACTCCAAAGAAAGATTCTTTCCGCTCACCCGTCAACTGTTGTTCCCATGGAAGCTTTAATACAGCGAAATCCTTGTATCAATCGTTGTGATATTTATAATCTCTATCGTCATGAATGGTCAGCAGATCAGACTCAAGATGAGGATAAGGGATTGTTTGACACAGAGCGATCGCCTATTAATGGTTTTATCCCCTTTGTTGCCGCTTACTATCCCGAAAAAGCCAATCCTTTACCCACTTTAGATTTCTATACGGATGGAAATCTTCAGATTCCTGTAGCACTCGTGGAACTTTTACAAGGAGAATCAATTAATGTCTAAATCTAACCCTCAACCTTTTTTCAAATTCGGCCGCGTGTTTTTTTCAGGCGAACCTACAATTGCCCCTGATAAAATTCTTTTTCAACCCCTGGGTAATCATGTAGGTAATGTTAGACAATTAGCCAGAAAATGGCAAGATGACAACTTTTCTCTAGAACGAGTTATTGAAGGAATCAATTTACACGACAAAGCTAAACCACAAACCTTCAAAATTCGCGTTGAAACTAATAAACGGGGAGAGTTTACAAAATATACTTATTCATTTAAAGGGCATCGATTTAAAGTAGATGAACCACAAAATCTTTGGGTGCAGGCTCTAGCGAGAGGACATCATGACTATTCAACTAAGGAAATTATCAAGGATACCTATCAATTAAAAAAAGATCCTAAATATCAGAAGATTTTCTCTAAAGACCCCTTACAATACGCCAAAGAACTTTATATTTTGGAAATGTGCGATCAAATTGAAGCGGAATTAGCTTGTCGTGTCATTGGAGACGACGAACAGGCAAAATCTCGCACATTTATGGATTTTACAATAACTAAAGGTACATCCGAAGATAGCAACCACCGTGTTTTTTATCTCGATCCCTATCCTTTTAAAGAACCAACTATCACTTTAAATTTTCGTTCGTGGACCTATAACTTGTCAGACGAGGATAAAAATCAACTCCAACAATTACACGAAAACGGAAAAGATAAGGAATTAGGAGGTAAATTGAATACTCTTGTTAAAGAGTGGTGGAAAAAAAGCGAACATACAATCAGTGAAGATAGAGCAATTACTGCCATTATCAAACCTGATAATTCAAACACTTATTCCCCATCAGAAAAATCAGAAAATGCAATTTTGTGGTGGTATAGAGAATTAGCGAATTTTCAACCTAATCCAATGCAGGAGGAAGTGTTTCAAACGATTGTTAAAAACAAACATCCAGCTTTTATACTTAAAGCTCCTACAGGAGTAGGAAAATTTGAAGCGATTATTATTCCCTTTTTAGCTATGCTATCTACAAAAGAAGATAGACCTCGCCTGATTATACCCCTACCTGCACGAAGTTTGTTAGAAGATCAAAAACAGAGATGCGAGAAATATTTAAAACAATTTTCACTCCTACACAAAGGACGTGAAGTGTCTTTGGTGATAGATACAGGAACCGAAATGAATCGATATGTTTATCTAGATGGAGAAATTAAATCTAGCAATAATTCTCGAAGACATTTATACAAAGGAGATATTATTTTAACAACGATA
The DNA here is from genome assembly GCF_015207185.1 of Microcystis sp. LEGE 08355. Classification (NCBI taxonomy): domain Bacteria; kingdom Bacillati; phylum Cyanobacteriota; class Cyanophyceae; order Chroococcales; family Microcystaceae; genus Microcystis; species Microcystis sp. LEGE 08355. The sequence continues at coordinate 17,405 of NZ_JADEXI010000003.1, forward strand.
GATAAATTTATATATCGATACTTTGGCTATGGTGATAAGCAGAAATCATTCATCTTTCCCTATCGAATTCACCATGGTAATACACTGATTTGTTTTGATGAAGCTCATACCTATGATGATATTTCGTTTACTAACTTTTGCAGTTTGGTTAAAGCTTTGTATGAAGCAGGACGCTCGCTTGTTTTAATGACGGCAACTTTATCACAAAATCATCTGGAAAGATTCGATTATCTTGCGGATAACATGATCGATTATATTGATGTTCAGGACAATCTAGAGAAGCTAAATAATTTTTATCAGCAAATTTTGAAGCAAGACTATTCTAATTTAAAACAGTTTGAATGGGTTGATGATATTGTTTATGATGTAAAAGAGCCAACAAATTTACAACAAAAGTTGACCTCAATAGCACTTGAAGAATGGAACTCTACCCCAAGCCATCGTATCATCGTTTCTGTAGAAACTGTTAAAGATGCGATAGCAATTTATGAAAAAATAAAACAGAAATTAAACATTAAATCTTCAGAACAAAATGAATTTTTATTTCTCTACCATGGTCGTTTGTCAGATATTCCCAAAACTTCCCATTATTCTCGCACCAATCTTTATAAAAGATTAAAAGAGAGAGATGAAAATGACCAAGCTTATATTCTGGTTACTACCAGTGCGATCGAAGTTGGTTGTGATTTAAATAGTACCCGTTTGATTACTCAACTGTGTAACCCAGAAAGTTTAATTCAACGAGCGGGACGTTGCAATCGTAAAGGTAATGTTGAAGATGCAAAAATCATTGTTATTGGCAATAATATTCCTGAATTTATTAATACTTTAAGCGAGGCAGAGCTAGAGGATTATAAAACAATTCTTAAGGGTTTGCACGCTCGAAACTTTGATCCGAAAGCGATCATGAATTGTGTTTCTACAAAACAGAAAATTGATGATTATCGAGTTGTTGAGCTTTTTTCCCTGTTGCAAGACTATGTTTATAATGCCGATCTCACTTGTCAATCTGCTCATGAAAAAGGATTAGTAATCACCCGTAGCTGGACTCCATCCGTTACCTTGGTATATGATGACGGTAAGCAGGGTGATAGTTTAGAAAAAATTGTCAAAGAATCTCCTCAAATTCAAGTCCCCATTGATCGTTTAATCAATAATGAAGGAAATTACACAAATCAATACGCTAATGTGTCTGTGTACGAATGGATTTACGACAAGGAAGAAACTCGATATAAGTTAGAACCTTTAAAATATCGGGGATGTGCATACAGTAAAGACATGGTGATCAAAGTCTGTGCAGTTCAGGAGGGAGCCATATATGATCATGAATTAGGGTTTAAAGACTTGCCTAGAGTTTTTATTAAATGCAGATCAAATGGCTATCAAGAAAGACTTCAGTATAACCCCACAAAGGATAGATCAGTAGTTATTAACTACACTAAGGCTCTAACACAAGATTGATTTTTATCTGGCGCGGGATATGTTCACTACACTAGAAACTATATACCATGACTCTTATCTCTTCTAAATCCCTCACTTTACGGGAATTTTTCTCGCTAACCGATCCCGATGGCGATATTACCTATGAATTAGTCGATGGAGAAGCTATCCAGAAAATGTCACCGAAATTCTTTCATTCTCGTTTAACTCTGGCTTTATCTTCTATACTCGATCGCTGGAATCAAGGACGGGGAGAAGTGGGAATCGAATGGGCGATCATTCTCAGCAAAAACGATCGAGATTGGTGTCCCGTTCCCGATCTTCTCTACATTTCCCCGCAAAGGTTAGGAGATATTCCCCTCACCGATGAAGCTTGTCCCGTTCCCCCGGAATTAGTCATCGAAATTATTTCTCCGGAACAATCCTTCAGCAGCCTGAGCGAAAAAGCCGTGGACTACCTAAAAGCGGGAGTCAGTCGCGTCTGGATCGTCGATCCCCGGGCCAAGCAGATCACAATTTTCTATCCCGACGCACCCCCGGCGATTAAAAAAGGCGATGACGAGATGAGCGATATTCTCCTCCCCGATTTAACCCTAACCCCCAGACAAATTTTTGCCAAGGCCCGATTAAGTTAATGCCCTACAGTCTCGTTCTCAATCTCACACCCCGATCGCCGATCTATCCGAATTTTCTCACCGGACGACACCTTCACGCGCTATTCCTTACCCTTGTCAGTAGTGTTGATCAGGAATTAGGGAAAATTCTACACGCAGCCGAGGCAGATAAAGCTTTTACCTTATCGCCACTACAGATGCAATCCGGGGGAAAAACGATAAATTCCCCGCAGTGGCGATACGAACGGCCAATCGCCCCCGAAACTCCCTGCTGGTGGCGGATTTCTCTGCTCGATGACCGATTATTCGGTAAATTAACCTCGCTCTGGTTGAATCTCAATCCAAAACACCCCTGGCATCTCGGTTCCGCCGATCTGGTTATCACTAGCGTCCTCGCCACCCCACAATCGGTTCAACCCTGGGCGAACTCTTGTACTTATCAATACCTGTATGAAAACGCCTCGGAAACGAATCGGGAATTTGATTTCCTTTTCGCCACCCCCGTCACCTTCCGGCAGGGAAAATTCGATAGTGCCTTACCGACGCGGGAACTGGTGTTTAATAGCCTTCTCAATCGTTGGAATCGCTATAGCGCTATCCCCTTCGATTCCATCGCCCTAGAGTCGATTTTCCCCAGTTTCTTCGATATTCAAACGAAATTAGCCGACGAAGCCTATAAAAACCATTCGATCGGTTGTGTGGGCGAGATTCACTATCGTCTTTTGGGAGAGGTGGAACCCGCAAAGATTAAAGCGATTAATGTACTGGCGGATTTTGCCCTCTATGCGGGAGTGGGACGGAAAACCACCATGGGGATGGGGATGACTCGCAGAATTGCTAAGGAGAAAAGATAGCTATGGATGAATCTGATTACATACCGATCACCGCCCTCAACGTCGGTTTTAGTCCTTTTCGTCTTCTGGAAATAGTTTTCAAGCATTTTTAACTCGTTCATAGGCCTTGCCCTTAGAATGCAGAATTTGTTATTTGACATAGCTCTAAACTAAAGCTAGTATAAAAGTATTTGATTTTTGAGCCTAACATGAAAGTCCTAGAGTTTAAAATTCATCCCACCGAAGAACAGGTCAGCAAAATTGATCAGTCTTTGGCTGCGTGTAAGTTGCTCTGGAATCTTTCGATCGCACTTAAGGAAGAATCAAAACAAAGATATTATCGCAAAAAACATAAATTTGATGAGTTTAGCCCTGAAATATGGGGGTTAAGTTATTCTGGGGATTACGACGAAAAAGAGTTTAAAACCCTTAAAGATAAAGAGAAAAAGCTTTTAATCGGCAATCCTTGCTGTAAAATCGCCTATTTTAAAAAGACAAGTAACGGAAAAGAATACACTCCTTTAAATTCTATTCCTATTCGTCGTTTTATGAATGCCGAAAATATTGACAAGGATGCTGTTAATTATCTCAACAGAAAGAAACTTGCTTTTTACTTTCGAGAAAATACGGCAAAATTTATCGGTGAAATTGAAACAGAGTTTAAAAAAGGCTTTTTTAAAAGTGTGATTAAAACCGCTTATGATGCCGCTAAAAAAGGCATTCGGGGGATTCCCAGATTCAAAGGAAGACGGGATAAAGTGGAGACTCTTGTTAATGGTCAACCTGATACTATAAAAATTAAATCTAATGGGGTTATCGTTTCTTCAAAGATAGGATTATTAAAAGTGCGGGGACTCGATCGATTGCAAGGGAAAGCTCCCCGAATGGCTAAAATTACTCGTAAAGCGACGGGATATTATCTACAGTTAACCGTTGAAACTGACGACACGATCTACAAAGAATCCGACAAGTGTGTCGGGTTAGATATGGGTGCTGTGGCAATATTTACCGATGACTTAGGGAGACAATCAGAAGCTAAACGCTACGCAAAAATTCAGAAAAAGCGACTTAACCGATTACAGCGTCAAGCTTCTAGACAAAAAGATGGCTCTAATAATCAGCGTAAAACCTACGCTAAACTTGCTCGTGTTCACGAGAAAATTGCTCGTCAGCGAAAAGGGAGAAATGCTCAATTAGCCCATAAAATAACCAGCGAATATCAATCAGTTATTTTAGAAGATTTAAAACTAAAAAACATGACAGCCGCCGCAAAACCTAAAGAAAGAGAAGACGGCGATGGTTATAAACAAAATGGCAAAAAAAGAAAATCTGGATTAAACAAAGTATTACTTGATAATGCTATTGGTCAACTTCGCACATTTATTGAAAATAAAGCTAACGAACGTGGCAGAAAAATAATCCGAGTTAATCCTAAACATACTTCACAAACTTGTCCCAATTGTGGTAATATTGATAAAGCTAACCGTGCCAGTCAATCGAAGTTTAAATGTGTTAGCTGTGGTTACGAAGCCCACGCCGATCAGAATGCCGCCGCAAATATTTTGATCCGTGGCTTACGAGATGAGTTTTTAAGAGCGATTAGCTCTTTAATCAAGTTTCCTGTCTCTATGATTGGAAAATACCTCGGTTTAGCGAGGGAATTTACGCCTGATCTTGATGCGAATCAAGAGTTTATCGGAGACGCGCCGATAGAGAATGCCGACCGCTCGACCAGTAAGCAGATGAAGCAGGAAGGGAATCGCATACCCACTCAGTCCGAGAATGGCTCGCAATCCCTTATTTTTCTTTCCGCCCCACCTCAGCCGTGCGGGGATAGCCACGGCAAAAACAAACCAAAAGCCTTATCTGATAAGGTATCCAAGCGAAAGCCTAAAAAATCGCGGGGCGCAATCCCCGAAAACCCTGACCAGCTTACGATCTGGGATTTACTAGACTGATTTTTTGGAATGAGCAGAACCTTGAAAACTGAATTTTAGCGAATGGGGCGCAATCCTTACCCGAAACCCTTTTACATCAAGGGCTAAAGGAAGATGGGAAGCAATTAAGCTTAAGCCTTACTAAGGATTGAAACACAGATTTTCCTGCGCTTGTACGAACAGAAGAAACAATCGAAGTTTAAGCATCCAGTAATGGGTAAACAGTGTACTTATCAAGAAGCTTTCGAGATTCAGGCCCGACTAATGGCGAAATATCTGATGGATGAGACGGATAAGTATCCACCTTTGATTTTAAAGTAGGTAGAGGCGGTCATGTATTTTGTTGTCAGTTACGATATTTCCGATGATAAGCGACGAACCAAAATTCACAATACGTTAAAGTCCTACGGCCAACGGGTGCAGTATAGTGTTTTTGAGTGCGATCTAACCGATACCCAGTACGCTAAGCTGCGCGGGCGCTTGAGTAAGTTGATCAAACCCGATACCGATAGCATCCGCTTTTATTTTCTCTGCGCCTGTTGTCGGGGTAAAGTGGAACGCATCGGTGGTGAGTTACCCCGGGATAATACAATTTTTTTTGTTTAGCTCGGTTGCGCTTCCGGGTAGCTGTAAAAATCCTTAACTATTATCTGGTGGCTGAAAAGCTTATGGAATATAGATTCGAGATGATTTTCCTTTCCAACGCGGGGCGCACCTTATCCCGTAAGGTTTTGCGGGGTCTTGAAGCAGTGGGTCACTTGCTGTACAATGGGTTTATTGCGGGTGCGGCGCATACGAACCTTGAAAACCCCATAGCGTATAGCTTTTACCACTGGGCGGTTCCAATTAATCTTAAACCCTATTAGGGATTGAAACCCTATTGGCTGCCAACCAGCACTTCCATAAAAAAGTTCCAATTAATCTTAAACCCTATTAGGGATTGAAACTGCTTTAAGCAATGGTAAAAGCCGTTGAACTCATGTTCCAATTAATCTTAAACCCTATTAGGGATTGAAACGGAAATTATGGAAATGAGCGATTACTAATGCGCGTGTTCCAATTAATCTTAAACCCTATTAGGGATTGAAACCTAAATAATAAAAGCTTAAATATTTTTCAAACAAGGTTCCAATTAATCTTAAACCCTATTAGGGATTGAAACCCTGAGATACTCCTGGCATAATATGAAGAGTCGGAGTTCCAATTAATCTTAAACCCTATTAGGGATTGAAACGGATGGAGCAGTGGAGTGATAAAAATTTAAAAACTTGTTCCAATTAATCTTAAACCCTATTAGGGATTGAAACTCCTTAATCTAATATCTTCCGCAACAGCAAACAGTTCCAATTAATCTTAAACCCTATTAGGGATTGAAACGCCAAGATTTTATGGTTAAAAAGGAATTGTTTGTAGTTCCAATTAATCTTAAACCCTATTAGGGATTGAAACTACCCATCTTAGAAGCTTTAGCGGCTTCTTGAATAGTTCCAATTAATCTTAAACCCTATTAGGGATTGAAACTTCCTTTTTCGTGTGCCATCTGGTGAAGGATAAGAGTTCCAATTAATCTTAAACCCTATTAGGGATTGAAACTCAATGGAAGAATTGAGGCAGCAGCTGGGCGAGAGTTCCAATTAATCTTAAACCCTATTAGGGATTGAAACTTTGTACTCAGTATCACCTATGCCCCACTTCCAGTTTGTTCCAATTAATCTTAAACCCTATTAGGGATTGAAACTATCGAGGAATTAGTGGTAATTTACCAGATAATCGTTCCAATTAATCTTAAACCCTATTAGGGATTGAAACAGCGATTGCTTCTAACCGCGCATTAATTGCGTCCTCGTTCCAATTAATCTTAAACCCTATTAGGGATTGAAACGCTACGGGTGGCTTTGGGAGAATTCTTTACCCTGGGTTCCAATTAATCTTAAACCCTATTAGGGATTGAAACACGAATCTTAATACTTTACCAGATCCGATTAAATCGTTCCAATTAATCTTAAGCCCTATTAGGGATTGAAACCCGCTTCTGATTGAGGTAATCCTCTTCCTACAGCCCGTTCCAATTAATCTTAAGCCCTATTAGGGATTGAAACGTTGTCCGTAAAACAACGACCGACATCCAAACTGTCGGTTCCAATTAATCTTAAGCCCTATTAGGGATTGAAACCTATCCTTTTAGCCGCCTAGTACACCTGTTCAAAGTTCCAATTAATCTTAAGCCCTATTAGGGATTGAAACATCAACTATTGGGCATTCAATAGGAATAGCCTCAGCGTTCCAATTAATCTTAAGCCCTATTAGGGATTGAAACCAATCAAGATAAATTTCGCACCCTTGCTATCCACCCGTTCCAATTAATCTTAAGCCCTATTAGGGATTGAAACGCATCTAATGCAACTTGCCCGCCATTCTGCCTAAAAACAGCAGGTTCCAATTAATCTTAAGCCCTATTAGGGATTGAAACTCGTTTCTAAGGCCTCAATCCTTACCAATAACTCGTGTTCCAATTAATCTTAAGCCCTATTAGGGATTGAAACTTAGTTTCTAACTTGTCAACAGCCCCGTCAACAATCGTTCCAATTAATCTTAAGCCCTATTAGGGATTGAAACTTTGCTATCTGCTTATTTTGTGGCTGTAGAATCAGGTTCCAATTAATCTTAAGCCCTATTAGGGATTGAAACTTCATTTTCTTTCTCCATCATGATTTTTAAGCAAGTTCCAAGTTCCAATTAATCTTAAGCCCTATTAGGGATTGAAACAAATGCCCAACTATCGATCACCAAAGGACGGCAAGTTCCAATTAATCTTAAGCCCTATTAGGGATTGAAACCTTTCTTTTCTGTCTGTAAACGACGGACTTGAGAGTTCCAATTAATCTTAAGCCCTATTAGGGATTGAAACGGGATTCGATCGCCGCTCGTTGCTTAGATAATTCCAGTCGTGTTCCAATTAATCTTAAGCCCTATTAGGGATTGAAACACAGGTGAAACCGGGGGATTACCGCAAAACCTCAGAGTTCCAATTAATCTTAAGCCCTATTAGGGATTGAAACAAAGCCGATCGCTACTTTGGGAGAATTGATTGGGGGTTCCAATTAATCTTAAACCCTATTAGGGATTGAAACAAAACAGGAGACTGGGATGATGAAGGAGATAGTGAAGTGATTTTTTTACCATTAGCAAGGAGTTAGAATGATAACCGCCCGTCAAGCCCATATCTATTTGGTATGGGCAAAAAACAATGATTTAGACCCAGTGCCAGTTACTTCTAGGCACTGGAATTGTCGTTTTAAAATATTATCAACTTCTCAAGAGTTAGGAGTATGCAAGGAAAGAGTTAGACAAGTCTTAGCCAAAATTTTTAAGCTACTATCAGAAGAACAAACGATAGCAGAAGCAACAAAAGTTATCGAAAAATACAATAGTTAATCAGTATTAAGTAGGTAAATTATGAGTTTTGATAAAACCCTAGATTTTAGTCAGGCTTTAAGTTTATTAAAAGAAGGTAAAAAGATTGCTCGGCAAAAATGGATTCCAATTAATCTTAAACCCTAATAGGGATTGAAATATAATAAAAGAGCGAAAACCAATAGGAGGTTCCAATTAATCTTAAACCCTAATAGGGATTGAAACGGTAAATATGCTTATTGTTCCTCACTCTATTGTTATTCCAATTAATGTTAATCCCTATTAGGGATTGAAACACCCTAAAGATTCAACGGCATTAGAAGCGATTATCGCGCCAATTCAGACTTGAATTGGCGTTTTTGTTCAGAATTTAAGTGATTAGGGGCTGACCTAGATAGGGCTGGCTGAATAATGGTAAAACCCTTTTAAAATAAGGCTTTTGACCTGTTAAAATCCGATGTTCATGCTGCGAAAATAGGATTGGGACATTCAAAAACCTGGCATTATTCTTTTGATAGTACATAAACTGGTATAAAAAAAAAGAAGGGCAACAAAGCCTGAAACGACCGACGACCGGCTACTGACGACCGGCTACTGACTCCTAACCCCATCAACAAACTTTTTCAGCAAACCCTAAATATATTTCGACCGTAATATATGAAAGATTGCTTGACACAGAGTATTCTGCTGATTTCTTCACAGGTTTTACCTTCGAGAGACATCTTTACTGAGAGCGCTCGTTTCAGTTCTCTTGAATCGATTACACTTTTTATAAATAGTTCTAATTCAGCTATTTGTAATTCCTTGCTTTGCTGCTCCAATCCTGTGTAATTCATTTTGTATTGGCTATAATTAGGGGTTGCTGAATAAATCTAAAAACCTTGTTGGATAAGACTTTTAGACTTTTTTTCCCTCAAAAAGTGCCAGCGATTGGAGTGATTGGGGGTAAAATTCCGGGACTTTTTCCCTGAAAATTAGGTAATTGACTCCCTGAAAATCGGTAAAACCCTACACCCTACACCCTACACCCCACACCCTGCCCCCAGGAAAAACTTTTTGCCGCAAACCCTATCTAAAAATCAAACTCGTCTAACCCCGGTTGTGGGGGAGGAAAGCGACTGCGAGGAGATTTTTTCGACTTTCTCAAAAAAGCGGGGATAAATGCGGCCATAAAAAATCCAATTCCCAAAGAAAAAGCCAATAAAACACCGATAGGTACTTTAATTGACTCAAATTGTAGAAACTTTAAAGAAACTGGTTGGATATTTTGAATAGCAAAAACTGCCATGGTCATAATCCAGCCGCCGACAATAGCACTAGCTAAAAAATTACTAATTGTATTCATGCTTGTCCTCGCCATGTTTGTGGGAGATTTTTTCAGGTTTTGTAGGCTAATTTCGCAGTTAGCTCCCTATTAATACCATTTTTCTTTATTCATGGTCTTCCTATCCATTAGTCGCATCTTTCTTAACATAAAATTTGACAACAAGAGAAAAGTGGGCAAGATTGCCCAAGGGGGTTCTATGGGGGGACTAATTTGATCAGATAGTTTCCAAGTCTCGCTGATATCATCTAACCTTCCCAGTCCTAACCAAATAGTTTTAACACTAGGTTCACCGTCGCCTTTTCTACCTAAAAAAACCCCAAGAGAAGCAATCATTCTCACCGCTGAAGGTTGAAAATAGGGTGAATTCCCAAAATCAGATGTGGCACTGACGGCGGCTAGATTTGCCGAGGATTGTCGTACGCTTGTACTAATTTGGCTGGCCAAGTTTTCCACGATACTGATTAACCTTTTCTTTCTTCTGGTGTCCCCTAGGTCTGCATACTGTAATTCTTGGGCTGCCCATTTCTCCATTTTTTTGCTCACCTCGACCTTGATTCCTTCTTTCAAAACTATACCTATCAATCGGTTCCCCTTTTTTTAAGTTTCTTCTCTTTTTGTTAAGAAAGCTCTGACTAACTGATTACTGATCACTGAAAAATCTCTTGTCTCTTAATCAAATTCTGATTTTAAATCCCGACGCATTAATTCATAAACGGCAACTTGGGGAGAAATTTCCCCGCGCAAAAGACGATCAACTTGGCAGGTAATCGGTACATATAAATTTTTTTCTTGGGCAATTCTCATCAAAACTTCTGTGGTATTTATTCCCTCGGCAGTTCCCTCTAACTTCCCTAAAATCTCAGGCAAAGATAAACCTAAAGCTAATTGATAACCCACTTGATAATTGCGGGATAAAGGACTATTACAGGTAGCTAATAAATCCCCTAAACCCGATAAACCGAAGAAAGTTTCTTGACAACCTCCTAGACAAGTTCCCACCCGAACTATTTCTGGTAAAGCGCGAGTTAACAGGGCAGATTTGGCATTAGTACCTAACTGTAAACCATCACAAACCCCAGAAGCGATCGCCATGACATTTTTTAAAGTGCCACCTAACTCAGTCCCCAAGGGATCGCTATTAAGATAAACCCGAAAAGATTCCCCAGATAATAATTTTTGTAACAATATTGCTGCTTTTTGCAGATAACTTGCTACCACCGTCGCAGCGGGTAAACCTTGATTAATTTCTTTAGCTAAATTGGGACCGGAAAGAACCACAAGGGGATTAGCGGGAAAAGCTTGATTCCAAAGATGAAAGGGGGTACGAGTGGTGATTGGCTCTAATCCTTTAGTAGCGGTGACGATAATTATGCGAGAATTTAATTGTAATTGCTGTAATTTTTCGATCGTTGGAACAACCCCTTTAATCGAAACTGCTGAAATAATTACCTCAGTATCTGCTATAATAGCCCCCAAATCTTCCCCAGTATGACGCGACCAAACCCTAACAGCTAAGTGATTACGTCTAGCCAAATTAGCGAGAGTTTGTCCCCAAATTCCCCCACCTATCACCGTAATTTTCTTGGCATTTTCTAACAACTTTTATTCTCCTCCTTATTATTGTGCATCGATCGCCCTCCCGATTCGATTTCAAGGTTATGAGTCTTAAATGAAATTATTCACCGATTACTGATAAGTAGGTAGGTGTTAAAAGTTGTCAGACACCCCCCTTATCAAGGGGGGCAG